>JAVYST010000001.1:0-29389 GCA_038729085.1 Ferroplasma sp.
TTATATTTTTGCCAATTTTCAAGAAGCATCAATTGAAAGGTTAAAAATTGATGGAGTATTTACAACACACAGGATAATATTAAAAAACAAGGAAGATACGGAAACTGCGTCTCAACACCTAAAACTCATAGCAAATGATGTGATAAAATCAGGCGATAAGACACTGTGGGCCAAAGCTTCCTGCTGTAGTGCATGTTCTATAGTTGGAAACTCTGAATGCGTTATACTCAATAGCAGGGCATTGAATGAAAAAACTATCATATACAGATTGCTTATCCCAAATTACCATGAATTGCAGCAATTAAAAGAAAGGTTAGAAGCAAGTTGCCTGAATTACACCATCAGCGATATATCGCTTCAAAATGATAATAAATTAACTCCACGAGAAACTGAAATAATTATAAAAATGTTTGAGAATGGATATTTTAACCCACACAGAGAAATCACACTTAGTGGCATATCCAACGAAATGCATATTTCAACAGCTGCACTTGATGAGATACTCAGAAAAAGCTTGAGAAAAATTGTCAAGGACTATATAGAACATAAATTATAAAGGTGTAAATATCCAGAATGGATAATGGATTTATGCCTGCTATATCAGTAAAGTTCTATGGTATTGTTCAGGGCATAGGATTCCGTGCCCACGTAAGGAAAAAAGCAAGGGAATTAGGTGTCACAGGTTGGGTTAAAAATAATGATGATGGTTCTGTGGAGGCAGTTTTTAATGGAAGTGAAGAAATGCTGGCTATAATGTTAGCATACTGCAGGAAAATTCCAATGGCACAGATAAGTTCAGAACAGATAACTGACCTGAAAGAGATGGAATTTAAGGGCTTTAATTGATATAAATAAGGAACACTGAGGATTTTATCAGCGTAACAGGAATACGTTTTACACTTTTGGGAAAACAACTCCTGCAATATTGTTGCAATAGATGTTGCTTAACTCACAATTTTGTATTTATAGCCCAGGGCATTGAGATTTTCAAGAAGTTCATTTATCCGGTCGCTGTCGATAATATTGATTGTGAAAAGTAAATTCTGGTAGCCTATAGGTGTGTCTTTCTTTAAATTATCGACCTCAGCATGGTATATATTTGCACCAGATTTTGCTATAGCATTCACAATTTTAATCATTGTTCCAGGATGATCAGGCAGGTTAAATTCAAGCCTGAGCAATTTATCCTCCTTTTCCAGTGAATGGTAAATAATATTTGATAGAAGCAGAAAGTTAATATTTCCACCCGAAAGCACAATAACAACTTTTTTGCCAGCCACATCAATTTTATTTTCAAACAGTGCAGCCAGCCCAGCAGCGCCTGATGGCTCAACAAGGACTTTTTCACGTTCAAGGAGCTTAAAAAGTGCATATGCTATATCCTCATCGCCAACTGTAACTATGTTATCCACGTATTTTTTCACCAACTCAAGTGTAATATTTCCAGGATATTTTACGGCTATTCCATCTGCTATTGTATCGTTGCTTGTGTATTCAACGATCCTGTTCTCCTTAACAGACAATTCCATGGAATTGGCTTTTTCTGATTCAACACCGATAATTTTTGTACTGCTGCTCTGGGACTTGATAGCAAATGATATTCCGGATATAAGGCCGCCACCGCCAATAGGCACAATGACCACATCAGGTTCTATATCTTCCAGTATTTCTAAACCAATTGTTCCCTGGCCGGTAATTACATCTTCATCATTATAAGCTTCTATGAATTCCCTCTGTTCCTTAACGGCAATTTGAACTGCATACTCATGCGCCTCATCGTAACTGTTGCCCTTCAATATAACATTTCCACCATATGACTGCACTGCATTTATCTTGGCAGGCGGTGTTGTTTCGGGCATAACTATAGTAGCATTAATGCCATACACAGAGGAAGCAAAGGCTACACCCTGAGCATGGTTTCCTGCACTTGCCGTTATTACGCCATGTTTTTTCTGTGCTTCTGTAAGCTTTGAAAGTTTAATTATAGCGCCCCTTGATTTGAATGAGCCTGTTTTCTGGAAATTTTCCATTTTAAAATAGATATCACATGAAAACATTTCACTGAATGTTTTTGAGTGAAAAAGTGGCGTTCTATGAAGGGTTTTCTTTATTTTTTCTTCAGCATCAACAATTTTATTGTAATCAAGCATAAATTTGTATTAATGTAACGGTTATATATTCTTTGATAATAGATAAAGTTAATAATATCACAGTATGAATTATTTATATACTATGTAATCTTTTTGTAATATGGAAATGCTTGATGATGAACACACCTTATTGCAGAATTCAGTAAGGTCATTTGCAGCCAGGGAAATTATGCCACTGGCAAATAAAATTGATATTGAAAACTATTTCCCAATTGAAATATTCAGGAAAATGGGAAAGGAAGGTTATCTTGGAATAACTGTTCCAGAGGAGTATGGTGGTTCCGGCTCAGATTATCTATCACAGGCGATTGTGGAGGAAGAAATAAGCTATGCATCTGGGTCACTTGGCCTTTCTTACGGTGCCCACAGCAATCTTTGCCTTGACAACCTTTTCAGGAACGGCTCAGAAAATTTAAGGATTGCCTATGCCAGCAAGCTATCATCTGGAGAATATATAGGATCACTGGGAATGACTGAGCCTTCTTCTGGATCTGATGCACTTTCAATGAAAACTGAGGCAGCAAAAGCAGGAAGCAAATATATAATAAATGGAAGCAAAACTTTCATTACAAATGCTCCATATGCACATGTTTTTCTTGTATATGCAAGGACTGGAAATGCAATAACTCCTTTTGCCATAGAGGATACAGATCCGGGTTTTTCCCGTGGTGAGGAATTCAACAAGCTTGGAATGCGCGGTTCACCTACAGGAGTGATATATTTTAATGATATGGAGGTTGATGCCAGCAGAATTGTTGGAAAATTAAATGGCGGAAGGGATGTTTTATTGAGTGGTTTAAACATGGAAAGGGCTGTTCTTTCATTTAATGCCATAGGGATTGCAAGAAGGGCCCTTGATCTTGCAGTACAGTATTCAATTGAAAGAAAGCAATTTGGAAAGCCGATACATGAATTTGAGCTGATCCAGGAAAAACTTGCATATATGTATACAAAATTTGAATCCTCAAGGCTATTTGCCATTGAAGCACTTAACCGGGTTAACAGGAATAAGATGGATTCTCTTGATGCTGCATCAGCTATACTTTATGCATCAGAAGCATCAGAATATATTGCAAGGGAGGCACTTCAGATATTTGGAGGATATGGCTATATAAAGGATTCTGAAATTGAGCGTGTATTCAGGGATTCCATACTTCTGACTATTGGTGCAGGGACCAATGAAATAAGGAAGAAGGTTATCAGCGAAGCATTGATAAAGAAATATTCTGTTAAAAAATAGAATAAAAGCCATGGAATATGTTTAATATAGAAGCTTTACAAAATTTTAAAATTCCTGATGCCAGGTACAAACAGAGCTTCTTCTTGCCTGGTTAATTTTTTTTATTTAATAGCGAGCGCCATGCAAACTTATAATTTAAATTTATATATTTCAATTTCTTATTTCAAATGATTGTTATTGCCAATTTTATTTCAGCATGCTGATGTATAACATTGAATGCAATTTTTCTGGTGCAACTGGAAAATCCGCATTCCTTAAAGTCAATCCATTATCTGGCCAGAATTCTCTGCTATATGTTTAATGTCGTTTTCATGGATATATCCAATAGTGAATATAAATCCTATAACACAGCTTATTGAAAGAAAAATAAGCCCATAGGCTACTCCAGCTATGCCAAACAATCCAAAAGCAAGTATGCCTATCAAGCCTCCAAAGCGGCCAGCCATTTCATTAAAACCCTGGCCAGATCCGCGTATTGAACTGTCATACTTCTCAACTGGCATTATTACAGTTGTCTTATCAGGCCCCATTGAACCAAAAAAGAAGGCAAGGCCAAGAAGGATAATAATGTCAATGCCGGTAAATTTAAGGGCAAAGTACAGCCCAAAGCCCAGAATTCCGAGGAAAACTGATCTTATTATAAAACCTGATGCCTGAAGGTGCCTTGTCCCCATGCGCTGAATCAGTAGAAATGCAAGTATTGATGCGGGAATTGTAAATGATTTTACCAGCACTGCTGAAAAAGCCCCGCTTACTGCAGATATTCCCAGCGCAGATATGAGTATGAATGGAAGAAACATGGTAAGGCTCTGGTCTCCAATCTGGTAAAGGAACCAGGGAATAGAAAATTTATAAAGATATTTTCTATTTTTCTTTTCTGTAACATTCCTGAATATTTCTTTTATTGAATGGAGCTTCTTGAATTTCCATAGCTGTGGCTCCCTCAGGCCTGCCCTCATTATCAATGGCACCACAGCAAATAATGCGCCGGATAGCAATGCGTAGCGCCAGCCTGCCGCACCAAGAGTTAGCATATACCCTCCAATAAGATAAGAAAAGAGTATTCCAAAGTTTGCAAAAAACATAATTATGGCAAGGTTTCTTGTACTGTTCTTTTTTGCAATTACCTCTGATACATATGTGAATATAACAACGTAATCTATGCCAACGCCAACACCTACCAGTGTCCTGAAAAACATTAACAGGGCAAGGCTGTTTGCAAGTGCACTGCCTATGCCGGCTGCAATAAATGTAATAATATCAAGAACAAGTATGCTTACTCTGCCAAATCTGTCAGAAAATAATCCACTGAATACTGCACCGATCATAGCGCCAACAAATATGAGTGCACCGATAAGGTAAACATAGGCAGATGTAATATTAAAAGCCCTTTCTATGGGGCTCAATGCAACTGATATAATTGCAATGTTATAACTTGCAACAAATATGCTTATTGCACCCACAGCAATATAATAAAATGATTTTAACCTGCTCGCTGGTTTCGAATCTTCCATAAATGATAATTAGGTATGCCTAATTAAATCTTAAGTAGTGCACATTTTAACGTTTTGAAAATTTTTTGTATAATAAATCAGGCTTTTCATTGGTTCATTTAAATCAGCTGTTTCTTATTTTTCTTAAAGCCCTGAAATATTTCCATTTTCATCGATATCTATATTCTCAGCTGCTGGCTTTGCTGGAAGCCCTGGCATAGTCATTATATTTCCAAGTACAGGTATAATAAAGCCAGAACCTGAATTTATAATTATTTTTGTGACAGCAATGCGGAAATGTTCTGGAGAATTTAACAGAGCTGGATTGTCCGTTATTGATGATTGTGTTTTTGCCATGCATACATACATATTACTAAAGCCGTTTTTCACAGCGTTTTTTAATTCAGATTTAGCTTCTGCAGAAAAATCAACACCATCAGCACCGTATACTTTTTTTGCAATTTTTTCTATTTTGCTGGATATTTCATCGTTCATTTCATATGCATAGTTTAATTTGGAGGTTTTTAAATTTTTTAATACCTTTTCTGCTAAATCCATTCCGCCCATTCCACCTTTTTCATAAACGTATGAAAGTGAATATTGAATTTTATTTTTGTCCAGTTCGTTGCATACAGCCTTAATTTCCTCTTCTGTGTCTTTTACATGAATGTTCAGGGCTACAACAGGTTCTATGCCAAAGTTTCTTACATTAGCCACATGCCTGTACAGGTTTTTAATGCCATCCATCAGTGCGGGCATGTCCGGCAAATCTATATTTTTAGACTTCCCATGATATTTCATTGCCCTCAGCGTTGCCACTATTACAACAGCATCCACATTAATATCTGCCTCTCTCGTAACTATGTCAATAAATTTCTCGAAACCCAGTTCTGAGCCAAATCCAGCCTCAGTTACAGTATAATCAAATATATTCAGTGCAGCATAATCGCCAAGTATGCTCGATGTCCCATGTGCTATATTTCCAAATGGTCCTGTATGTATTATTGCAGGGACATTTTCTACGGTCTGTACCATATTTGGCTTTAATGCATCAACAAGAAGAGCGGCCATTGCGCCCTGGGCATGCAGCTGCCCGGCGAACACAGGCTTATTTTTTGCTGTATATGCAACAAGTATATTTTTCAATCTCTCCTTTAAATCATCATAACTCTTTGCAAGAGCCATAATTGCCATGATTTCGGATGCTGCTGTAATTACGTATGAATCATTTGCCAGCGTTCCATTGTTTCTGTCTCCATCACCAACTATCACAGACCTTAATGATCGGTCATCCATGTCAATTGTTCTCGGAAATACTATTCTTTTTGGGTCTATTCCAAGCAAATTGCCATGAAAAATATGGTTATTTATCATTGCAGAAAGAAGGTTATGCGCCGCTGCTATTGCTGGAAAGTCGCCGGTAAATATCAGATTTATTCTATCTGATGGCTGGACAGTAGATTTGCCACCACCAGTTGCACCACCTTTAACGCCAAAACATGGACCAAGTGAAGGCTCCCTTATTGCTATACCTGCATTCTTGCCCATGATTTTTAATGCCTGCGCCAGGCCAATTGCAGTTGTGGTTTTACCTTCTCCTGCCGGTGTTGGCGTCATAGCAGTCATGAGTATCAGTTTTCCCTTTCCTCCGGGAATTGCAGTGCTTAAGCCAATTTTTGATATATATTTGCCGTATAATTCATAGTCTCCAATTTTTAATTCAGATAAAATATCAGATATATTTCTCAGCATATATGCAAAATATTGCTATTTTTAATAAATCTTTGTTTCAGGAATTTATATTATCCTCAATGGCCCGGATATTTTTCATTATTTCCTCAACCTGATTTAAAAAAATGGATAGTTTTTCCATTTCATGCAATTTTGCATCAGTATTGGTATAGAATTTCAAATTGATTTTTATATTGTTCACTGATGTGTGCAATGTTGCATAGGCCATATAGCCTGATGATATGCTATCTGTTATAAGATTTTTATTGCCATATTTGCAGAGGAATAATGCATTTGCAAGGTTTTTGTATGATATATTTGCAATATCCCATGATACTGAAATGCTGCTTTCAATTGCATTGTTTATTGCGGATGGCCTTGATATGTCTGATTTATCCATATGGAATGCAGCCATTATGCCGGAAAAACATTCTTCATCACTCTTCATAAGAACTTTTAGATCTTCAATATATTTTGTAGAATCATCTGCTATTTTCTTAAAATCATTTTTATAATTTTCCAGTTTCTTTTTGCCAAGAGACAGTAATGATGCCATTGAATTCAATGATGCAGAAAACATGGCAGTTATTGCTGAGGCGGATCCACCGCCAGGGGTGGGCCTTGAGCTCTTTAATTCTGATATATACTCATATAGTTCCATGAACAGCTATGTTATATAAATAAAAAAAACTTTGCAGTATTTAAACATATGCTGAAAAATATACATATTTTAATCATATAATATATAATATTATATTACCTAAATAGGTAAAATATATTTATTCACATCAGGTAATAAATCTTCATGCTATGGATAAATACCTGGTTAGAAAAAGCTTTAAATCATTTCTGGTATTGTTCTTATACACCCGTGATGAAAATGATTACAACCTTAAATAATGTTATAAAAAGAGATGGAACGGTAGTAAAATTCGATAAATCAAAAATAGCAATGGCCATATACAAGGCTATGTTATCAGTTAAAATAGGCTCTATGGAAGAGGCAAACAAATTAGCTGATCGTGTGACAGAAGAACTGCTTAAGGGAAGCGATCAGGCAAGCGTTGAACATATACAGGATACTGTTGAAAATGTATTGATGACTGAAAAGATAAAGGGAAAAAGCTATATTTCGGCCGCAAAATCATATATACTTTACAGGGAAAAGAGGAATACTATAAGGCAGGAAAAGGAATTTCTTGGCGTAAAGGATGATTTAAAGCTAAGTGTAAATGCCATAAAGGTGCTTGAAGCCAGATATCTTTTCAAGGATGCTGAGGGGAAAATAATTGAAACTCCTAGGCAGATGTTTCACAGAGTTGCAGTCCATATAGGTATAATTCAGGGATTATATGATTATATATCATACCAAAAAACAGGCAAAATAAATCCAGATGGAAATATATATTCTGGCATAACAAAAACGCAAATGGATGAATTAAAACGCGCATTTGTAGAGTTCAAGAAAGAGAAAACCATTGATGGAACATTTGAAGACTTCATGGAATTCTTAGAAACTAAAAAAACCAGCGTGAACTACTGGATAGCCAGATTTGAAACGATAATGACAAAACTGGAATATGTGCCAAATTCACCAACATTGATGAATGCAGGAGGGCCGCTTGGCCAGCTAAGTGCATGCTTTGTGCTTCCTGTCGATGATAGCATAGATTCTATATTTGATACACTAAAGGCAACTGCAGAAATACATAAATCAGGTGGCGGCACCGGCTTTTCATTTACGCGATTGAGGGCAAGGGATGATATTGTTGCGTCAACAAAGGGTGTTGCCTCGGGCCCTGTTTCTTTTATGAGGATATTTGATGTAACAACAGACGTTATAAAGCAGGGCGGAAAGAGAAGAGGCGCCAATATGGGCATTATAAATTATAACCATCCCAATATAATGGACTTTGTAAACAGCAAAGATTCGGAAAATAAGATACTGAGCAACTTCAATATATCTGTTGGGGTAGATGAAGAATTCTTTGATAAACTTGACAATGATGATTACATCGAAATGATAAATCCAAGAGATAAAAAGATCATGGGCAGGCTGAAGGCATCAATGCTATGGAATTCAATTATAGAGCATGCATGGACAACTGGAGATCCTGGCATGATCTTCCTTGATGAAATAAATAAGAAAAACCCTGTAAAAAACATAGGATATATAGAATCAACAAATCCGTGCGTTACCGGTGATACCCTGATTTATACAGCAGATGGAATGAGGCGTGCAATTGACCTGTACAGGGAGAATAATACTTTGGATGTTGTTGTTGATAGAAGAATGTCCAGGCAGGCCACACAGCATGCATCCACCGTATTCTGTACAGGAGTCAAGCCTATAATTAAAGTATCCACAAAAGAGGGATATAATATACGTGTAACAGCTGACCATCTTGTATATAGCGATGAACGTGGCTGGATAAAGGCCAATGAACTTAAAATTGGAGAGCCCATAAGGATAATGAATGCACCCGGCGGATTCGGAAGTGATGGAAGCATTGAAGAAGGCAGGATAATGGCCAGTTCAATTGGAAATCCCTATCTTAACCATGGGAAAGCTGATAAAAGTGCTGCACTCGATTTTTATGGCAGAGATAAAGCGCTAATAGAAGAATTTGCTGGCTATGCAGATAAAATTGTGAGTGCAGATAATGATAATAATGGATATGCAGTTGAAGTTATTAATTCAGAAGAGGTTAACAGAAGCACGGTTAGATTGCAGGAATATGCAGTTAATGGGCCTGGCGAAGAGAAGCTAAAGGTACCGGACGCTGTGTTTGGCGGGAATGAAGAAATGCAGAAGGGCTTTATACAGGCTTTATTTGAGGCAGACGGCACAGTTTTATTCAGCAAAGGATCAGGCCATGTTTTGAGGCTCACTTCAATAAGCAAGAATTTGTTGCAGGATGTACAGATGCTTTTGCTTAACTTTGGTGTGTATAGCAGGATATGCCTGAATAGAAGAAAGTCGAGAATGATGTATTCGCATGATGCACATAGACAGCCGAAGCTTTCCACTACACATGCATATTATGAACTTGATGTCAGTGGAGAAAGCCTTGTTGCTTTTGCCGAGAAAATTGGATTTCTTTCTGATAAAAAAAATGGGAAAGTACATGAAGCTATTGAAAGTTGCGTAAATGCCCCACGCAAGACTGAATGGGTTGCAAAGGTAATGTCTATAGAGGAAGATGGTGAAGAACAGGTGTTCGATTTGATCGAGCCTGAGACACATTCTTTCATTGCAAATGGCGTGGTCGTACACAATTGTGGTGAACAGCCGCTTTTGCCATACGAATCATGCAACCTTGGTTCAATAAATCTATCAAAATTTGTAGAGAACGGGCAGTTCAATTATGAAAGGTATAAAGATGTAATACACACAGCTACAAGATTTCTTGAAAATGTTATTGATGCAAACAAATTTCCGGTAGATGCCATAAAGAATATGACAAGAAAGACAAGAAAAATTGGGCTTGGCATTATGGGATTTGCAGATTCATTGATAATGCTGGGCATTCCGTATAATAGCAATGAGGCACTTGAATTTGCTGAACATATAATGAAAACCCTTAATGATGAGTCACATCTGGAGTCACAGAATCTTGCTGAGGAGAGAGGAGTATTTCCAGGATGGTATGGATCGGAGTATGAAGAAAAGGGAATAAAAATGAGAAACTCAACTACAACAACAATTGCGCCAACTGGAACAATATCCATTATATCTGGCTGCTCATCATCCATTGAACCATTATTTGCACTGGCCTTTGTCAGGCACGTGCTGAACGGCCAGGAGCTCTTGGAGGTAAACCCACTGCTTGAAGATGTACTTAAATCAAGAAATATATATTCACAAACATTAATGGAAAAAATTGCAGAGACTGGCATGCTTGGCAACCTGGACATTCCAGAGGATATAAAAAGGTTATTTGTTACTGCCCAGGAAATAGACCCAGACTGGCATGTATTAATGCAGGCAACATTCCAGAAGTACTGCGATTCAGGCGTATCAAAGACAATAAATCTGCCATTTGATGCAACTGTTGATGACATAGCAAGGTCTTATAGGTTAGCAAAAGAATTACATTGCAAGGGCATAACAGTTTACAGGGATAGAAGCAAATCTCAGCAGGTTCTTTATGCAGGCAGTGGAAAGAAAAAAAGCGATGAAGAAAAAAAAATTGACCTTTCAATGAAATTGCCAGACAAACTCCTGAAACTTGATTCAACATTTGATCCGGCCTGCCCAACAGGCAAATGTGATTTATAATTTTTATAATTTACTTTTATAATTAATTAAAACTTTTATTTTTTAAGTACTGTAATAATTATGAGCTGAAAGTTGTTTATAGAGGAGAATTTATTGCGTTTATCAATAGTTATATATTTAGCAGTTTCAGAATGGCAATGGCTGCCATGGCACTGTAAATAAAAGTTTTATTCTCACTGAAGATGATATAAATAAAATTGCAGAAATAATTAACAGGAGGCAGATAAATTTACAGGAAATTTTAATTTTATTTAAGTATAGACTTTGAAATAATCAACTTCATTATATTCAATGCACCCTCTGCACCCACAAGATAAGAGAATATGCCTCTTGCGCTCCTTTCTATTCCAGAATCTTTTGTATAGCCATAGGCACCGAACCACATCATTACTTTTTTTACAACATCCATTGCTACCTGTGGAGATTTTAATTTTGACATTGAACTGTATATATACAAATCGGAAGAATTTACATCGGCAAGATATGCTGATTTGTAGTTCAGCAGTTTCGCCATTTCTAAATCGGTAAAAAGGTCTGCTGCTTCAAAAGAAATGGATTCAAATTCGCTGAGCATTTTTCCAAACGCTTTTCTTTCTTTAATATATGCTATGCCATCTTCAATCAACTTATCGGATAGGCCATTGCATGCTGCAGCAACAAGTATTCGTGCATGGTTGAAGCCATCCATAGAATAATAAAAGCCCTCATTTATTTCACCTATAATATTTTCCTCAGGAACCTCAACATTGCTATATTTTATGCTTGAAGTAGAAATGCCCATCCTGCCCATATTATTCAGCTTTGTTATCTCAATGCCAGGAGAATTTGCAGGCACATAAACCATGGTGATTCCCTTATGGCCTTTTGACCGGTCCGTCTTAACAAGTGTCAAATGGCCTCCACCATTATTTTTTGCCTCTAGTGCTCCACTGATGTACAGTTTTTCACCATTTATTACAATTTTTCCATTTACTATTTTTCCCTCTGTTGCAATATTTGCAACATCGCTTCCTCCGGATGCTTCAGTTGAGGCAATCCCAATAAATTTTTTGCCGCCAGCTATTTCAGGAAGCAGTGAATTCTTTAAACTTTCTTTGCCATATTTTTGCAATATGTAGGCCCATGATGTGTTTAAAAGATAATAGACTGATGTTGCCATGCTTGTATCAACCTTTGCTATTTCTTCTGATATTATAACAGAATCCATAAATGACAGCTGGGGGCCACCATAAGCCTGTTTTATTAATGGAGATATTATCCCATTTTCTCCTGCATTATTAAAAAATTTCTGTGGAATTTTCTCCAGTTCATCTATATCTTTTACATCAGGCTGCAGATTTTTCTTAAGAAATAATCTGGTATTATCTCTTAAAAGTTCCTGCTCATCGGTGAATTTAAAATCCATATCATTTTATGTATTGATAATTATTAAATATTTCTAATGGCATAAAAATAGTTATAATGCTCAGATAAATTGAACAGATAGATAATAGTTTAAAGCATATTTAATAGCCATCAATTGAAGCAAATTTGTGTTGATCAGTTTAACATGCATACCTGGAAATTTAAATGCATTCCTGATGTGCATTAATTTATAATTTCGTTTGGTTTAAATATTGTTATTATAGTCAAATAGAAGGTATTAAATTTATAGTTTTTATGAACCATAGATAATAATGGATTTTAAGGCAACGTATGTATCGTGGAAAAACATAGAGGACTGGACTAAAGGCATAATGAATATGGTAATCGATGATGGATATTCTCCTGACATAATTATTGGCATTGCCCGCGGAGGGCTTGTACCTGCAAGGATGGTTTCAGATTATCTTTTTATTAAGGACCTGCTCACAATTAAAACTGAACACTGGGGTTTGACAGCCACTATGGATGGCAGGGCTGTCCTGAAGGAAAAAATTAATGTTGATATCAGCGGCAAAAAAATTTTGATCATTGACGATATAACAGATACAGGGGAAAGCATGAAAATTTCATACGACTATTTAAAATCACTGAACCCGGGAGAAATCAAAACAGCATCAATGTTATATGTAAATGGTTCAACATATACACCGGATTATTATGGAATTGGCCTTGCCAAGGAAGAATGGGCATGGTTTATCTTCCCATGGAATGTCTATGAGGATACATATAATTTATCCAAAAAGGTTGTTAATAGTGCCGTACCATTAGAGGAATTTGAAAATGCATTAAAAACACATTATAACCTGAATACAAATGATGTAAATTTAAATGAAATTGTAAATAATATAGCAAAGTTAAAAAAAATAAGCTTGAATGACGCACTCATATCTATAAAATAACAAAATTTTTTTAGTTTAATGATAATACCACTTCATGAATTTGCTTTCTGAGATTAAGGATTCTATAATATCTGAAAAATCTAATGATTATATTGGAAAGGTGCTTTCTGACAGAATAAACAGCAGGGAATTTAAAGTTCCAGAATACCTTTATGTTACTGACATAATCAATCCGGCATATTCCTATTACGCCAGAAAATATCCAGGAACAGAAATACCGGGATATATTTACGAGAGGATGAAGAACGGCGAAGAAATTCATTTCCTTGCGAGGCAATGGTTTGAGAGGCTCCCTGGTTTTTCAGGATCAGAGATAATCATGAATGGCGGTCACATCGGAATCAATGTTGTAGGCAGGGCAGATTTTATGCTATATGATTCTGTTATAGAATTCAAGACCAAGAATACGAGAGATATAACTCTGGATTCTGTATACGATATTTACAGGTCAGATCTTGAACAGTTGATTTTTTACTCAGTGCTCAATCCAAATTTCAGCGAAATAAATTATCTCATATTTTTTTCAGATGGGCGTTTTACAGTATATATGGTAAGGATTAAGGAAGCGGATTTAGTGAAAAATGAAATGGCGTATAGAGTGGGCATGATAAAAAGGGCAATGGTGAACAATGATATCAGTGACTTCCAACGCTGTTCATATTTCGCATATGGGTGCCCTTACCACAGTGCAGAAATCTGCAAATGCGAAACGCTGCATCATAATGAAAGCATATGGTTCCGCAATGCTATTGAAATAAATGAAGACCATGAAATGGAAGAAAAATTAAATTATATCCATAAAAACCAGGAAGAGTTCATAGACCTGAAATTTTATGATCTTATTTACCCAAGGAAATACTACCATAAATTAAATGGCGATGAACAGTTGGCAGGTGGAACACCAAAGCATACAGAAACAGGTTATGAAAAAAACAACATAAAATTCGCTATCCTGGATTCCATTGACAGTTCAATTTTAAATGTCAGTGGTGTTGAAAGGGCCCAGAAAAATTCCATAAGCATGCTTAATTTATATGGCGATGACCATTATATAATAAAGAATATGTATGATGAAAATTCAATTGTGCCTTACCTGCTCAAAATAAATAATTCTGTTTACCCGGGAAAGTTGCCTGAAACCTATTATTCTGAACTGGCAATAACATGTGCACGAAGAAATATTGACAATGGAATTATAATAGTTGTTTATCCTAAATTAAATTATAAAATAGCAGTATACGAAGTTAAATTTGATATTAAAAAAATAATAACTGCATGCAGTGATAAAATATACGATATCAATGAGGCCGTGAAGTCTGGAAATCCAGAAATCCTTGATATTTGCCCACAGTTTGCAATTAAATCATGCACTTTTAAGAACTGCAGCTGTATGAAAGAGATAATAAAAAGGTAAGGCCTCAATTAACCATATATATAACTGATGCCCTTTTCTGGATATTTGAATTCCAGTGCCCCAAATGGGCATGCATAAAGTGCTGCGCCACATTCCAGGCAGCGTTCATAATGGACTGCAAGTACATTTACAGGATCTTCTTCATATGTGCCTGCAGGGCATATTTTGATGCATGGCTTATCCACACATGTTTTGCAAATATCTGTATTTACATGTATATGGCTATCATTTCCAACCTCACTTTTGTTCAGTCCCAATCTTTTAACAAGTTCCATTATATCACCTTCAGCATATCTTCAATTATCGAATAATAACTGAGTTTATTATTTTTAATTTCTTCGCGTACTACATTTTTAATATTCTCTCTCGGATTGTCCGTAACTGTAAACATTCTTTCAAGGATGCTAGCAATTATCTGCGGATATGCATCAAATGTACGTTCATTTCCAAACAGGGTTGAAATTCTGGATGCGGCCTTCATATCCTTCAGTATTGATGATTCTTCAAGCATTTTTTCATATATATAAGTGTCAGAGCAATCATTAGAATTCTTGATTTCTGCTGCTGCAATGCCGGCTATTCTTCCTGACTCAATAGCATTGTCCATTCCCCTTATGGTGAATCCATCATTTATAAGAAAACCTGCTGAATCGCCAGTTACCAGTATATTGCTATCATATCTTGGAGGAAGCGAATCATATCGGAAAAATGGTATCATATGTGCAGAATATTCAAGAATCTTTCCATCTATGCCCAGTTTTTCCCTGAATTCTTCTATAACATCATATGCATTTTTTTTATGGATTGCCAGTGAATCCAGTTTCAGTGTAAGGCCAATGGACATGGTATCTTTATTTGTATATGAAAAACCACCACCCTTTATCCCATCTGACAGGCCAAGAATTGTCCTGGCTTCTCCAATTTCTCCTTCTGGCTTATGGTCAATTACCTCCTTTATGCCAACCATGAACTGGCGCTGCATAAAATCAGGATTTTCCTTTAATTTTTCAACTGGCTGCATTTTAAAAGGTTTGTCTTTAACCATGCCAAGATACCGGGATGCAAATGCTGCAGCACCATCGCTTTCTATTATTAATGGTGCACTTATATCTCCTCTGTTGCTCTGCACAATAACACCACCATTTTCTCTTTTTATGCCGGACACAAGCGTAGAATAGGATACTGGAATGCCCAAATTTTCAGCCTGTCCAGCAAACCAGTTATCAAATCTTGACCTCAGGACTGAATAGCTGTTCTCGCTATCCCTGTTTTCAAATGAAAATGTAATTTTTTTGCCTTCATTATATATTTCAAAAGTCTCTTTTTTGATCAGGCGCTCAAGCGGCGCATCCTTGAAATTATTGCCAAGAAGCTTCTGGAGTGAATGAATATACATCCTGCCGCCTGTAACATTTTTGGACCCGGAACGTTCTCCCCGCTCAAGAACTATTACTGAAAGCCCTTTATTAGCGGCAGATATAGCTGCAGATATGCCTGCCAGCCCTCCCCCAATAACTACTGCATCAACATCATAATCCATTGTGGGGTATAATTACAACATTTAATAATTTTCCGCCAGGGCTATAATAATTTACTTTAGGATTTTATATTTTTTCCATCCTGGACTTCGAATTTGCAATGTTTCAAAAACTATATCTATTACAGAAAGGTTTTGAAATATCTATTGTAAAATTTTAATATTCAATGCCCTCATTAATTTTTGAAGAAATAATAATAGCATATAATTGGCATGGTGGAAATTTAAAAAATTTTATCTCCTAATGGAATGCATTATCCGAAATAGCCGAGATCTTCCTTTGGAGATTTGTTCATTGCATCCTGTTTCATTTTTTCTGTTATATCTTCGAGCTGCTTTGTTTTTTCATCGATATCTTTAAGGTTTATTCTTACCTTGAGAAGCTTTGAAAGTACAGAAATTATCTGCCTTGCACTCTTTGGATCCGCAAAATAACCGGATGTTTCTCCCATAAGGCATGCTCCATTAATTGAAAATAATTCCATGCCCATTCCAAGTATAAGCCCGGCGGAACCAACAATGCCGCCACTTGGCTCTCCTTCAGGGAATACAACTCCTGTTTTCTTTAATTGCCTTACAAGCTTCTTATCGCTAACGGCACCAAGCACTCTGGGATTGTCAACTATTTTGCCAATGCTGTACCCGCCAAGTGTATATATTCTTGCAATATTGTACTTCTTAAGCCAGTCAAGAACAGCAAAAGAAAGCTGGTACTGCCCTTCCTGTGTTGTTCCCTGAAAATCCCCAGAAAGAAATATTATATCATTCTTCTTGCCTGTTTTTTTATAGTATATGCTTTCCCTGACAAAATGTATTACATTATCAAAAATAAAAACCTGTGGTGGAAGATATTCAGAATAAATATCTGCAAGTTTCTTCATTTTTAATTTTTCTATAAAATAGTCCGCTGTTATCTTTCCTACATTGCCAATTCCAGGCAATCCACCAACGAGTATAGGATCGGCCAATTGTGGTTCTTCATACGCCTTAATGATAATTTTTTCCATTGTTTTCATCTTCTATTATTTTGATTCTGTATTTTTGAAATTTATCAACTGGTGAATATTTCATCGGGATGGCCATCACTGTTAGTACATTGCATTGTGGGCATATGCTATCCATTGTATATTTCCCACATTTCGGGCATTTCATTATAATGCTTTTCACTGCTCATCCCTTGTAAAATTAAACGGCATGCTATTTTTCTTGCATGTTGATGAAAGCACATCCAGAATCTTTTTAAGATGTTCTTCAGCCGCTTTATAGTCATCATCTACAATACTTAT
Source organism: Ferroplasma sp. (assembly GCA_038729085.1). Lineage (GTDB taxonomy): Archaea > Thermoplasmatota > Thermoplasmata > Thermoplasmatales > Thermoplasmataceae > Ferroplasma. The sequence continues at coordinate 17,458 of JAVYST010000001.1, forward strand.
TCTATATTTTGGGGCACCATTATATGTAATTTCTACATTGTCATCTTCTACAGCCTCAAGCGTATTCTTCACCAGTTCTATTCCATTGGATGCAAGAGAATACATATCAATCTCACCACTTATTCTTACCAGCGGTATGGATATATTTTCTTTTGCCACTTTAATAAATATTTCTTTCCATGGCTTGTCAATTCCCTGCATAAATTCTGCACTTGAAGCCGCTTCATAAAGTGCATTATAAACATCGCCGTATTCTGATGTAATATAGTGTTCTATCTCGTCGGTCAATGATTTGCATGTTGGATCAACTTCCCTGGCAATTATTTCTAATAATTTATATGATTTCTGATTATTTTTCCAGTCCTCTATTTTCTGCCGTTTTTGATGATCATTGACTCTCTTAAGTGATAGATCAACGTGCTTCCTGTTTGCATCAACATTCAGAACCTTGCATACTGTTCTCTGGTTGACACGTACAAAATCTTTAATGTGCTTGATCCAGCCAGTAGCAACTTCAGCAATATGGATAAACCCTGAAACCCCTGGGTATTCGTCAAGTTCAACTATTGCACCATAATTTTGCACTTCCTTCACAGTTACAACGACAAGATCCCCGACTTCTGGCAATTCCACTGACATAAATACCTTACAAATTCAGTTTCTCAACCAGTTCGCCGGAAGTGGCAAGTGTAGCACCAGTGGGCTTTGCCATAGTTGCACCGCAGATATTGCATACAACAGTTGAGGATATCTTTGAATATATTATCTGTTCATTTCCACAACTTTTGCATTTTATCTTCAGAAAGTTATTCCCGACGTTTTTTAATTTTTTAAATTCTTCTTTCATATTCATGCCTCGATTATCTCAAATTTCTTAGCCCTCTGTGTAGGCGGTGTTATTGACTTTTTGCATTCTACACATTTCAGCCTTAATGGGATTCTCTTTGTTGGTTTTTCCCTGCCCTCGTATCTTGGCCTGGGGAAACCTCCATATCCTGAAGTTACTCTTCTGAATCTCCTCTGGCCAGCTCTAAGTTCACTGGCTTTCCTTTTTTTGACACGTTCCACATCATGTAATGTGTGTTTTTTGCAATATGGACAGTAAGTTTTTATCTGTTTTGGCATTTTCATAATATCAAACCTTAAACTATATTTTATACTGATATATAACATTTATACACAATAGTGTACTGAAATTTCTGTAAATTTAAAATGGCATTATATAATTCAGAATTGAATGTGGGAAATATGCATTATCAATTAAACATAATGAAAGGTGGTAAGCATTTACTTAGGCAGAGGCAGCAAGAAAGAATTAATTCGGTAGTTCCTGAACAATGACATGCAGGGAGAAGCTAAAGTGCAGCCGGCTTCACTTCCATATGATGGAATAGATAATCGATGAACCTATAGAAATGGAACACAGGAAATATTTATGGGGCGGCATAAAAATTTTTATAGTTAATAAAAATACTTTGAAGTTTATACAAAAGTATGTACCAAGATAAAGATAAAGTTTTAAAGTAAATTATATATAACGTTATAATGGATTTAGATTGTGAGGAATTCAACAGGTGGTTCAATCAGGCAAGATACACATTTAATTTAATTACGCCAGATATTGAGAATAATGGCTACAGCTGGGCATGTTTTAAGGCCCAGCAATGTGCCGAAATGGCAATAAAAAGCATCTTAGAAGGAGTTGGCAAAAATGCGTTCGGCCACGGTTTGTTGAAATTATATGAAGAGGTTTCATCTATTTTAGGTGGCAATGATGATGTATTCAATTCTGTATCGTATTTGGACAAATTATACATTTCACCACGATACCCTGATGCTTTTACAGAGGGATCACCATGGGAGCATTTTACAGAAAATGATGCCATTACTGCCAAAAAAGCGGCTAAAATAGTTATATCCTATGTTGAAAGGGAGATGGCAAAATGTCTTTGAATGAGGAGATTATAAGGAGGTCACAAAATAGAGATAATGTAATACGCTCAATAAGGCTATACTCAAAAAAACTTGAAGACAAACTTGGAAAAATTACATTAATTTTATTTGGATCATATGCGAGAGGCGATTTTAATCTCTGGAGTGATGTGGATATTATAATAATATCAGAATATTTTGAAAATATAAGGTTTATGGATAGGCCTTTTAATTTGCCAGAATTATATAAAGATATATCGTATGCGGATATAATTTGCTGGGATTTAAAAGAATCTGAAAAAATGTTATCTAAGAGTTCATGGAAATTTGCATTAAATAATGCAATAATAATAAAAAACGATTATAATTTAATATTATAAAGAAGAATAAGATATGTTTGGTATATGGCCTATTCCTGTATAATCATAAAGCATATGATGGTCAGCACACATAAAGTTGAGGATACCAACGTATTGATAAATTGAACTTTGAATTTAAGATAAGGACAGAAAATATAAGTGCATTGCATCTGAACGGCAATTCTCAGGCTGGTTCTAACTGTAATGATAGCTATATATTAAGAATGGTTACTGAAAGAAGCATAATAAATATGAAGGCAGATCGGGGTTGCAGAGGGCTGCTTTAAATTTAAAGAATATTATTTCACTATATTATATAACGAATTAATAAATATTAAATATAAATTTAACCTATAAAATAAATGGTAAGTCATAAGTATGCAAAAAGATCAAAAAGATATACAGACCGGGTCAATAAGAATTATAGAGAGAATAATGGTGTAAAAACCGTAAAAAAACTGGATATGAAGAGAGAAGAAGAGTTCAATTACATGCTGGGATCAATTTTAAAGGAATTGCCAGACAGCGTGCGTGGTTCAGTCCGTGGCAGCATTTACTCATTAATGTCAAAAATTGGAGTTAAGGATGCAAAGGACTATATTGTAAAGAAAAATGAAGAGGGAGTTATAGATGAGCATATGGAAAAGGACCTTTTAGACCTGATTTCCCATTATACAAGATATAGAAATTAGAGACTATAAAATAACTGGCTATCCTGGCACTTCACTGCAATCATAATATTATATTATCAAAATTTATGAGAAATGATATATACATTTTAATGCTAAACCAAAGGATGACTAAAAATTTCTATGAAGAAATCGATGTGAACAGGCCAGTGTCGGCTATTGATATTGAAATTAAGGAACATTGGAAAAAATATAACATTATTGATAATATAATTCATAAGAGCAGAAATCTAAAAAAATACGTATTTTTGGAGGGGCCACCAACGGCAAACGGAAAACCGCATGTTGGCCATTTAATGACAAGGACAATGAAGGATACTGTTATGCGTTATAAATACATGAGCGGATATGATATAGGAAGGAGAACAGGTGGATGGGATTGCCATGGCCTTCCTGTAGAACTGGAAGCAGAAAAGCATTTTGGCTTTAATACAAAAAAAGAGATTGAGGATTTTGGGATAGAGAAGTTTAATGAATACTGCAGAAACAGTGTTTTCACATACATAGACGAATGGAATGAAGTGGATGATGAAATAGGATACTGGATAGATGAAAAAGAATCTTATATAACTCTAAGAAATGAATACATGGAAAGTGAGTGGTATGCACTGAAGCAGTTTTTCGATAATGGCATGCTGGTAAAAGATTACAAGATAGTGCCATACTGCCCAAGATGCGGCACATCATTAAGTTCCCATGAAGTTGCCCAGGGATATAAAAATGTGGATGATACTTCTGTTTACGTTAAATTTCGTGTAAAGGGGATGGAAAACAGGTTTTTTATAGCATGGACAACAACACCATGGACACTGCCATCCAATGAATTGCTTGTTGTGAATCCTGATTTCGAATATGCCCTTGTATCAAGCGAAGGAAATGAATATTATCTTTTATCGGACAAGGTGCCACAGCTTTTCAAAGATTATAAAATACTTTCAACTGTTCCAGGCAAAGGCCTGGAAAATATAGAATACGAACAGCTAATGCCCTTCCTTTCTGTAGATAAAAAGGCACTGCGGGTCGTATGTGGGGATTTTGTAACAGCTGATGATGGTACCGGCATAGTACATGCTGCACCGGCATTCGGTGCCGATGATTTTGACATTGCCAAAAAACTTGGAATAAAATTGGTCAATCCAGTAGACAGTGAGGGTAAATTCAACGCTGAGCTGCCATGGAAAGGCATGTTTGTGATGGATGCAAATTCAAAAATAATAGGTTATTTGAAGGAAAACCAGCTTCTATTTAAAAGCCAGAAAATAAAGCATACGTATCCATTCTGCTACAGATGTGGGACAAAGCTGCTTTATTACCCACTTGATGCCTGGTTCATCAGGGTATCTACAGTTAGAGAATTGCTCAAGGAAAATAATGATAAAATAAACTGGTTCCCGGAATATCTGAAATATGGCAGGTTTGGAAACTTCCTGGATGATGCAAAGGACTGGGCACTGAGCAGAAACAGATACTGGGGGACGCCATTGCCATTATGGAAATGCAAGAATAACCATTATATTGCTATAGGCAGCCGGGATGACATATTGAAACATGGAGGAAACGTTCCAGATGACCTGCACAGGCCATTTATTGATAATGTAGTTTTAAAATGCCCGGAATGCGGAGAGAAAATGGCAAGGGAACCTTACGTAATAGATACATGGTTTGATTCGGGAAGTGCAACTTATGCTGCAATGCATTATCCATTTAATAAAGAGTTCAATATTGATGGCATACCGGTGGATTTTATTACAGAGGCAATAGACCAGACAAGGGGATGGTTTTACACAATGCATGTTATTGCTTCTCTTCTATTCAAAAAGAATGCATACAAAAACGTAATGTCAATGAGCTTTATCCTCGATGAAAATGGACAGAAAATGAGCAAAAGCAAGGGCAATTTTATTACAGCGAGGGAGTTTATATCAATATATGGTGCAGACCCTGCAAGGCTTTTCTTTTTCTCTGGAGCACCATGGAATTCGAAATCTATTGACAAGAAATTAATAAATGACATGAGCAGAAAAGTTTTTGGAACTTTATCCAATGTATATTCATTCTTTGCTTCAAACGCAAACCTGGATAGTTTTGTATTTGAAAGCCTTGAAGAACCAGAAAACCTTCTTGACAGGTGGATTCTTTCAAGGCTGAATTCAACAATAGAAAACGTTATAAGAAATATGGATAGCTTTGATATACATATTGCAGTAAGGAACATTATGGATCTTATAAACGATTTTTCCAACTATTATCTCCGGCTTTCAAGAAAGAGATTCTGGGAGGGAAAGCTTGATGATAATAAGAAAAGGGCTTATGAAACATTATATTATACATTGATAAACATTCTGAAACTTATGGCGCCTGTAACTCCCTTTTATACAGATTATCTTTACCTTAAGCTTGGAGGAGGAAAAAACACCATACATTCAGAAGAATATCCTGCTGCAGAATCATATTATATAAATAAGGACCTTGAAAAAGAATTTGAATATGCCATTTCAATAATGGAATTGTCAAGAAGGGCTAGGCAGGAATCCAATATCAAGGGCAGGCAGAAGGTCAGCGATGTACTTGTATACAGCGATTTTAACCTTACAAACTCTATTCTGGACATTATAGGGCCTGAATTGAATGCAATACAGATAAAATTTATCAAAGAAAGTGAAAAGCCTGTAAAAGCAATAGTTAAACCCGTTTACTCAAAAATAGCGCCTATTCTCAGAGGAGAAACAGCATCATTTGCTGAATACCTTAATGGCAATAATGTTTACAGCGAACTGAAAAAGAATGGAAAATTGATTTATAAAGGGCACGAATTTGCAGATGATTGCTTTGAAATAAGTGAAATAACCGATGATAACTATGCCTCAGCTTCAGATGAAAAAACAGGGATATCTATATTTATAAACAAAAATCTGGACAGGCGCTTAATCGAGGAAGGTTATGCCCGTGAGATCATAAGGCGGATTCAGATTATGCGCAAGGACATGAATCTTGCATATTCGCAGAAAATAAGTACTAAAATCATGGCAAATTCTAACATCATGGATGCTATTGCTACCTTTTCTGATATGATCAGGAATGAAACGCTGAGTACCGAAATTTCAGTTTTAAATGGCGATGGAAGGGCCTGGGAAATAGATGGGGAAACCGTTAAAATAAAGATAACCAAAAATATGGCATGAATTTAAAACTATTAAAAATTTATAACTTTTTAAGTACAACAAAATACCTTGTAAGTGATTTATGCTGATATACTGGAATTATAAGAGTGTTTTCAAAATAGGGATCGGCAAATTTCAGATAATCAGTATTATTTATGATTATAGAACAGTTTTTATTATCCTTCAAAAGTTCATGGAATTTTTTAAATGATTCCATATAGAGCTCTTCTATTCCATGGTTATCAATTCCTGAACTTCTGCCATATGGCATATCTGTTGCAATTCCATCAACTTTATTCCTGAGCTCTAATTTGCTTATATCTTTATTAAATATTTCATAATCCTCTATTCTGTAATATTTAAAATTAAGTTTAGTTCCAACAACCATATTCAGCGAGGAATCATTGCCAATAATTTTTCTTTTTAACATAGCTGCTTCTATAAGGACACCACCGGTTCCACAGAATGGATCGAGCAGTGTATCGCCCTCAACTGTGCCTGAGGCATTTACCAGATATCTTGCATATTTTGGATGCAATGATACTGGAGAGAAAAAAGGCCTTAAGGGTGCACGCCTGTTTTCAAAGTATTTTTTATTCCGTTCATATTTTAATATGCACAGATACCACTGGTCAACCAGAATTGCCTTTATTATAAAGTCAGGATTTTTAAAGGATATTCTACCCTGCCCACCAAGATTTCTCCCAATTTCAGATTCAATTTTTTCTGTATCGTTTTTGCTGGCGCCATCAACTCTTACGTAAAACCTGCCATCAGGTATCCTGGCATTTAATTTGCCATATGATTGATTACTATCAATTACAAGAGAAATATAATTGGAAAAAGCCGCATTCGTAATGTGTATATATTCTCCCTCAATAATTGCAATGTTCTTATCAGTAAAAATTATATGGAAATCATTATATTCTTTTTCTATGCTCCTGAGTTCAGCCAGTGCAATATTGAGATTTTCACCAGAAAACTGTATAATGTAATTATTTTTCATTCTTCACTGAAGTATATTTTTGGAGCCCCTTTGCAAGATCATTTGATAGTGCCTCGTAAGTTTTATTCATTTTTCTTATTGTACTTTTTATTGCAGATTGTGGCTTGCCAGAGCTGACCTTTACATAGATAACTGGATTGTCTATTTCAGGATGTTTTATGCTATAATATGATTCAACTACCTTATCATATTTCAGGAGTTCCTCTGCTAAGGGCCTCAAAAGCGTATTGTCATAATTGATCATTTCTACTTTAATTGAATCTTTATTCCGTGAAACAATTTCAAATTTGCATTCCATTATTCTTAATTTTAAATTAGTATATATATTTATTACCTTGCTTATTATTGTAAATTGCTACCAAAATTTTTTGCATTTCTAATAAATTTTACTATTGCAACAGGAATTTGGAAGTGGCAATAATTTGAAAGGTTCCTATAGTGCAGGCAATAGTAATTGCAGGCAGCCATGTTAAAAACATATCTGCAGGTGCTATTCCATGCATTTGAGATGAGAGGCCACAGCTTTAGTTGTTATAAAGCCTCATTTTTTATTTAATACAAAGAAAACATATTTAAATATTAAAGTGCTATACGATAAAGAAGAGGATTACCTATCTTTAAAGGTGAAAGAAAATGGCAGAATTACCACATATGAATTTAGTTATAATAGGGCATGTCGATCATGGCAAATCTACCTTCGTTGGAAGATTATTGTACGAACATGGAGAGATACCGCAGCATATTATTGATGAGTACAAAAAAGAATCAGAAGAGAAGGGAAAAGCAACATTTGAATTTGCATGGGTTATGGATCGTTTTAAGGAGGAGAGAGAAAGGGGAGTTACTATTGATCTGACTCACCGGAAATTTGAGACAGACAAGTATTACTTCACTATTATTGATGCCCCTGGACATCGTGACTTTGTCAAAAATATGATTACAGGAACCAGCCAGGCAGATGCAGCAATATTGGTTGTATCTGCAAGGGAAGGAGAAGGTGTCATGGCACAGACGAGAGAACACGCATTCCTTGCAAGAACTCTTGGAGTTCCACAGTTAATTGTTGCAATTAACAAGATGGATGCAACACAGCCGGCATACAGCGAAAAGAGGTTCAATGAGGTAAAAGAACAGGTTACAAAGCTGCTCGCACCAATCGGATATAAAGATGTCCCAATAATACCGATGAGCGGTTATAAAGGAGACAACATTATGAAGCCTGGAACTAACATGCCATGGTGGAAGGGCCCAACTATACTGGAATCATTGAATAACCTTAAGGTGCCGCCTAAACCAACTGACAAGCCGCTGAGAATACCAGTAGAGGATGTTTATTCAATTACTGGAATAGGCACAGTTCCTGTAGGCAGAGTTGAAACTGGCGTAATAAAAATTAATGACAAGGTGATTTTCCTTCCTGCAAACAAATCCGGAGAAGTGAAATCAATTGAAGAGCACCACACATCAATGCCAAAAGCAGAGCCTGGAGACAATATAGGATTCAACGTCAGGGGAATAGCCAAGAACGATCTGAAAAGAGGAGATGTTTGTGGCCCGGTTTCCGCACCGCCAACAGTTGTAAAATCATTTACAGCACAGATAGTTGTACTCCAACATCCAAGTGTCATAGCGGCAGGATACAAACCAGTTTTCCATGTCCATACAGCACAGGTAGCATGCAGGTTTGAGGAAATAATCAAAACTATAAATCCAAAAGATGGCACAACACTGAAAGACAAGCCAGATTTCATAAAAGCTGGAGATATTGCAGTTGTTAAAGTTATACCAGACAAGCCACTAGTGCTTGAAAAGGTATCTGAATTCCCACAGCTTGGGAGATTTGCCATCAGGGATATGGGCATGACCGTCGCAGCCGGCCAGTGCATAGACCTTGAAAAAGCAACAACAGTGTGATTATGTATGGCATATAAAGCAAGAATTTCACTGAGCGGCACAGAAAACAAAATCGTGGATGTTGTATGCGATGAAATCAAGTCAATAGCAAAGAGGACAGGTGTAGAAATCCATGGGCCTGTTCCACTGCCAACAAAAAAACTTAAAGTACCGGTAAGAAAGAGCCCTGATGGCGAGGGCTCACCAACATGGGACAGATGGGAAATGAGAGTACACAGGCGCCTGCTTGATGTCGATGCCGATGAAAGAACATTGAGGCAATTGATGAGAATATCTATTCCAGATGGCGTGAGGATAGAAATACAGATAAAGAGTTAAATTTTTTATCTTTATAAATTTAAAATTCAACAATTGTTAAATAATGATTTTTAATACGATATATAAAATTAAACGGTGTTATTAATGGGTCGAAAGGAGGATAATGTTGCAAAAGCAATGAAATTGATTGAACATCCAGAACTTATCAGGAATATTGATATAGCAGCTCATATAGATCATGGAAAAACTACATTGAGCGATAACCTGATAGCTGGTGCGGGCATGATGAGCGAAGAACTTGCTGGAAAGCAGTTGCTTCTGGATTATGATGAACAGGAACAGGCAAGGGGAATTACAATAAATGCAGCAAATGCTTCCATGGTTCATGAAATTGATGGAAAGGAATATCTGATTAATTTAATTGATACTCCTGGGCATGTCGACTTTGGCGGTGACGTGACCAGAGCCATGAGGGCTGTAGATGGCACGGTAATAGTTGTTGATTCCGTTGAGGGTGTTATGCCACAGACTGAAACAGTGGTAAGGCAGGCACTTAAGGAAAGGGTTAAGCCTGTGCTTTTTATAAATAAGGTAGACCGGCTTATAAATGAACTTAAGCTCAATGGCGACGAAATGCAGAAGAGATTCATTAAAGTTATTAATGACGTTAACCGCTTAATTGTTAAATATGCACCAAAAGAATTTGCCGAAGACTGGAAGGTTAATGTTAAAAATGGAACAGTAGCATTTGGCTCAGCATACCATAACTGGGCCCTTTCCGTTCCAGCAATGGCAATTTTCAAGGTCACATTTAAGGATATAGTTGATTACGTTTCAGCTGGAAAACAGAAAGAACTGGCAAAGAAGGCCCCACTGCATAAGGTAGTTCTGGATATGGTTATAAAGAACCTTCCGAATCCAGCAGTAGCACAAAAATATAGAATACCGCAGATATGGCATGGCAACCTTGAAAGTGAAATAGGAAAAGCTATGGAAACCTGCAACGACAATGGACCTGTCAGTATGATGATTACAAAAATATTGATTGACCCACATGCAGGTGAAATAGCTGTTGGAAGGCTTTTCTCAGGCATAATCAGGAAAGGCAGTGAATTATATGTAACTGGGGCAGGCAAATCAAAGGTACAGCTACTTTCCATGATGGTTGGGCCGGACAGGATTTCAATCGATGAGATAGCTGCAGGGAATATTGCAGCAGTGGTAGGCCTTAGAGGAGCCATAGCAGGTTCAACAGTCTCGTCGCTGCCTGATATGGAAGATTTCGAACCCATGTCACATTACTCAGATCCAGTGGTAACGCTGGCCATAGAGGCAAAACACACTTCTGATCTGCCTAAGCTTATAGATGTGCTCAGGTCTGTTTCCAAAGCTGACCCATCAATTCAGGTGGATATCAACCAGGAAACTGGCGAGCACCTGATTTCTGGTATGGGTGAGTTGCATCTGGAAATCACCATGTATAGAATTAAAAATGATTACCATGTTGATGTTATCACATCGGCACCTCTTGTAGTTTACAGAGAAACAGTAGACAAAACTGGAGGCCCATTTGAGGGAAAATCGCCAAATAAACATAACAGGTTCTACTTTAAAGTTGAACCACTTCCGGCTGGAGTTGTGCAGGCCATACTCGATGGCAAGATTCCGGACGGTTCAAAGTTTAAAGATAAAAAAGCAGTAGCTGCAGTACTTGAAGAAGGAGGCTTAGACCATAATGAATCTAAGAGCCTTGTATGTACACACGGAACAAATATTATGCTTGATATGACAAAGGGTATCCAGTACCTGGATGAAACAATGGAATTGCTCATTGAATCATTTAACGAATCGCTTGACAAGGGGCCTCTGGCCAATGAAAAGGTTTATGGTGTAAAAATCAGCTTGATGGATGCTAAATTGCACGAAGATAGTATACACAGGGGACCTGCACAGGTCATACCTGCAGGCAGGAATTCAATTTATGGTGCAATGTGCCAGGCCGGAAGAGTATTGCTGGAACCTATGCAGAAGGTTTTTATAAGTGTGCCCCAGGAATTGATGGGCCCTGTGACAAGCGAACTGCAACAGAGAAGAGGTGTCGTTGAGGATATGCAGCAGAATGGCGAAGAAATAACAGTTATTGCCAATGCACCGGTATCAGGAATGATTGGTTTTGCCTCTGCCATAAGAAGCGCTACTGGAGGAAAAGCCATATGGAGTTCAGAAAATTCTGGTTATCAGAGAGTGCCATATGAACTGCAGGCAGGAATTGTTGCCAAAATAAGGGAAAGAAAAGGATTGAAACCAGAACCTTACGACGAAGCATACTATTCTTCTTTATAATTTTATAAAAGTTTTATTCTAAAATACATATTTTATTTATCTTGTTTAATTTCAGCATTTATTTTATATCGATTAAATCATCGGCCATGCCATGAATTAAATGCATAGCTTTCTGATCCATTGCATAACAATGTTGCCATGCTATGATATAAAATCTATTAAAATAAGCGTCCAAAGGAAAATTTCAGCTGATGGCTGCAATGCTGGAAGTATTTTATGATATATGCAAGAACTTAATTGTAGCTGTATATGCAGAAATTTTTTACAGTG
>JAVYST010000001.1:29489-74417 GCA_038729085.1 Ferroplasma sp.
ATGATATAAAATCTATTAAAATAAGCGTCCAAAGGAAAATTTCAGCTGATGGCTGCAATGCTGGAAGTATTTTATGATATATGCAAGAACTTAATTGTAGCTGTATATGCAGAAATTTTTTACAGTGAATTTTTCATAAATAGCATGATTATTTATATTTTGATTGGGCCGAGAAAAGCCAGCAAACAATAAAATTGCTAAAAATTTGGAAAATTGAATTATAAAAAAATATTCACTATCACTTATAGAAAATGGTGTTTTTTTCACCAGATTCTTCAGCATTTTTCAATTCTGGTTCATAAAAATCTATTTTTCCGCACTGTGGGCATTTATAAAGGCTGAATGTCTGTGTGGTCTCTGAAAGGTCATTCCAGCGTCCAAGAAACATGCCGCCCATGCCAGTATATCCGCCTATCCTGAAATTCATATCTCCTGCGGGAACCATTTCAACATTACAATTTGTACACATTTTTGATGCTATAATAAGAGCAATAATTTATGTACATATAAATATTTTTGCTGGTTAATCTTAACAAAATTATTTATACATTATACAGAATGCTAAATTGCCGATCAGGAATTATTCAATTATTTTCTTTAAGCTATTGCTTGCACATTTTACAATATTGCTTTTCTCCAGCCTTATTTCATCAGCCTTTATATTTCAGCCTCCATTAAACGCCTGCTTATATTCATATTTTTATGGCTCTGGCACCAGTTCTTCCTTTTATTCCAGCAATATGCATCGCTATGTTTCTTCCTATACTGAATGGGAACCATATCAATTAATAAGAATATTATATATAATTTCGAAAAGATTTTATTTTATGTTAAGCTTATGATAATTAATGACCACTAGTGTTGAGGATAAACTTGTAGAACAGCAGGAAAAAATTGAACGAAAATTTCAAGGAATAGGCAAAGGGAAGTATTCCAGAATACTGAAAATGGCTAAAAAACCGAATGGCAATGAATATACAAGGGTTGTATTGATTGCTGGAACCGGCATTATATTCCTGGGTTTAATAGGCTTTATTATTTATTATATAATGCAGATTGTGTTTTAGGTGGTATTTATGGATTATGAATGGTTAAATTCAAATATTGAAGACGTAATATATGCAGGTTGCAATAAGAGTATTAAGAAGATTGAAGAGAAAGATGATAGGGCAAATGTTATTCCTTTAAATGTAACAATAAAGAATATTCAGAATTCAAAACGGAAATTTAATGTTAACATAAATGCAAAACTGAAATCAAAGGATTCTTCCATAGATTGGAGAATCAAATTAAAAACAGACACCATAATTTCCGCCAGTGAAGAAAAAACTATAAACGAAGACTTTGATATTGATGCAAATAAAAGCAGGGACCTTGGACTCGAAATATTTACTCCTATTGGAGGCAACCGTGGTGATGAGCTTGATATTTCACTCAGTATCTATTCCGAAGATAAAATAAATAATTATGAAAAGGATTTCTCAGTGATTCTGAAACCGGTCATCAAAATTGTGAAATGCACTGTCGGGAAAGAGCTTGAAATTGCTGTAGACTTGTCCAATCATGCCGAGAGGGAAAGATATGACCGCACGGCAACAAATTCAACAGCAGAAAATGAAATAATGGCCATTATGTCACCATATGAAATAAAGGGCTATTTTTTTGTAGAAACCATGCACGCCGATAGAATTGATGTAATTTCAAAATCTGTAAGAGGTGTCAAGGGCTTTGTGTCTGGCGATATTGATATATCAGAAATTGAAAAGTATTTAACTCCCAAAGCTGCTGTAACAGGCCTTGAAATGGGAAATGAGGTAGAAATAGTAGAAGGCCCGTTTAAAGGTGAACGTGCTAAAATAACCGGGATAGATGCAACAAAGGAAGAGGTTACAGTACAGCTCATTGAATCAATGGTTCCTATTCCTGTAACCGTTAAGGCTGAAGCAATAAGAAATCTTGATAAGGCATGATAATTAAAACAAATTCAAAGGATGCACAGAAGGCATTTATTGAAAACATAAAGAATTTTTTTGACAGCCCAATGCAGATCCTCCCAAAATGCACAGACTCCTGCTTTATGTGCCCTATTAAATCATATGGAAAAAAAATCGAAAAAATGAAAAGTACCGGTGACTTCAGTAAATATTATAATTCTGCTGACCAGTTTCTCAGCGGAATATCAGAAACATATAAGATACTTGAGAATGAAAAAGCCCCAGTTATGGGAATGATTAAAACAAACTATGGAAGTGTGAATTATTGCAAGCGCGGAAAAACAGATGAAACAGTAATGTCCGGCATACAGAACTATGATAATGAAACCTATAGAATGCTTTCATATACCAATGTGGTGAAATCAAAAAAATTAAAGATATTCTCAACAAGAAATTATTTCACAGCAACATGCAAGAATACATTGGGCATGGACTTTATTAAAGACCTTTTTAATGAGGAAAATATACCGTTCGAGGAGAAAGATGGAGAACTGTCAGTGGGCAAGAATGGAAATTCCATAACAATAGAATTTTACGGCCTGAAAATTAGGGTTATGGAGGATGTTAACGACAACATTGTCTTTATTATGTTAAGGCATATGTTTTTGCCAGCGCTGCCATTCAATCTGAGTTCCGATTTCCTTGAATTTATTCCAGACAATAAATCCATACTCGACGAATATATAACGCAGAAGGTTAGCTCCAGGCATATTCTTGCACGCCTGAAAAAAGATAAAATAAATTACGCAATAAAAAATGGTTATTATATAATAAATTATAAAAATTACACCATAGATGAATTTCTTGATGAACTGCAGTTTGATGGCAAACTTAAGCCATTTATAAAAGAAAAGCTTTCAGGCATGGGCTTTGTCCTGGATGCACCAAGCCAGAGGAAGGTCCTTGAATATTTATTCCCAAAATATAAAAATGAAATAATTAAAATTATGTATGGCCTTGATGACCGGGATATAAAATCATTAAGGGGCAATCCACTGGAAATAATGGAAAACGCAAGGCTTTTATTCAGTAAGAAATCAATGAAATCTAAAATCATAGAACCATGGTCTGATAATTCACGGTTTTTGATTGAACTTATAACATACCACTTTAATAATGGCAGGGATGATGCTATAAGCTATGGAAGGAAATCAATGAAAAATGACATACAGAAGTCCATATATTATGCATATTTAAAAATACAGGATCACAGTGAGGACTGGATGTTTACCGAAAACCAGATAATGCTTGGAGACCGCATCATACCATACCTGAATAAAATTATAGATTTTGAAGATATAAATAATCAGTTAAATGATTTAAGGGGGATAATACAGTAATGTCAAGGCATATTCTGTCAAAAAAAGATTATAAAAATTTTATGGAAATACTGCAGAAATTCAATATTGACGGCTCCGTAATGGATAATATTGAGGTTGAAACTGTTAAAAAAAGCGAGATCTATTACTTTTCCACAAAGCCTATTTTTTATAAAGGAATTCCAACACTGTATCTTATTAACTATCTGAAAATCAAGAACCACAATATCACAGTAGATGATGGCGCTGTTCCACATCTCACCAATGGTTCAAACCTATTTGCACCTGGCATTGTGGACATTGATCCAGACATAGGCGATGGTGATATGGTATTCATAAAAAACCAGAAAGGAGTTTTTATTGCCATAGGCATTGCAAATCCTGATATTCAGAATATTGTTAAGAATAAAAAAGGTGAGGCAGTTAAAATAATTCATCACCTGAATGATAATATCATGAATGAATTTTAGATACAAAATATTTATTTACCCACAATTTATATGTTTATATGGAAACATTGAATATAGGCGACATAGCACCTGATTTTGAAACAGTAGATCAGGATGGAAAGACTGTGAAATTAAGTGATTTTAAGGATTCTATAGTTATACTTTATTTTTATCCAAAAGATAACACGCCAGGCTGCACTATGGAGGCAAAAAACTTCCGGGATAATATGGGCATTTTTGCTGAAAAAGGGATCAAAGTTTTTGGAGTGAGCGTGGATTCACCTGAGTCCCACAAGAAATTCCAGAATAAGTTAAACCTTAATTTTACGCTATTGAGTGATAAAGAAAAAGACATAGTGCATAAATATGGAGTTATGGGCATGATGACTGCAAAGAGAGTTACATACATTATAAAAGATGGCAAAATTGTATATGTATATCCACATGTCTCTCCAAAAGAACACGCTAAAGAAGTGTATGATAAATTAGTTGAATTAAAACTTATTTAAAAATTAAAATTTTTTCATCTTGAACCAGTTAAATTCGATTTTACACTATAATTTATAAGTGAAACTACCAGTGATACAAGCAGCCATAAAATAGAAACTTCTAAATAAAAGATATTATGTATAAACTGCGAATAAATTAAAAGTGCAACTGGTATTATATATTTAATTAAAATCCACAAATATTTATAAGAATCCATAGGGATCTAAAAAAATAAAAATAATTTTATCCGAAAAGAGAGCTTAAGCCAGCCATTGCATCCGAGTCAGATTCTTCTTTCTTTTCTTCCTTCTTTTCAGCTTTCTTCTCTGCTTTCTTTTCTTCTTTTGCTGGTGCCGCTGCTACCGGTGCTGCAGCATTTTTGAGGACTTCTTCTATGTTTACCTCTTTCATGCTTTCAAGCAACGATTTCAGCCTGGCATCATCTGCCGGGACACCTGCGCCAACTAATACTTTTTTTAAGTTTTCTTCATCTATTTCCTTGCCTGCTGAATGCAGAAGCAAAGCACCATATATATATTCCATCTTATCACCTTATCCAAATAAAGATCCTAAACCTGCCGATGCATCATCTTCAGATTCGTCTTTCTTTGTTTCCTTCTCTTCCTCTTTGGAGTCTTTATCCTCTATGTTTTCATTATTTAAATCCTTATTTATTAATGAATTTAGAGCTGTAGCGTTTATTACTGCTTTCCTTATAAAAATATCTATATTTTTCTCATCCACACAGTTTGTTGCCAGTGCGAGGGCGATTCCTTCTATATGTGCTTTGCCAAGAAGATCTGGTACAATCTCTGGAACAATGTACATTGTTTTCATGGCAAGTGCCTTTGCCTTAAGGAACGCTCCTGCAAGGTCAGCCTGTATCATTGCAATAGTTACAGAAAGTACATCCGCTGTATATATGAGGCCGTCACTGTAGGCTGCCTTAAGGTCGAGGCCTACTGTTACTGGAAGTATCTCAAGCTTTTCCATAATCTGGGCCTTTTCCTTTGGTATTGCCTCTCCTTTTTTTACCAGTGTTACTTCACTTTTGATAACTATTTTTCCCTTCTCTATGCCTGCAGGTATTCCGGCCTTCTGAAATATAGATATCATTGGGCCTGGAGGAAATGATGTTTCCTTGGCTTCCAAAACTATATCCTGATCAGCTATTTCACCACCACGGGCAGCTGCCTTTGTTCTTTTTGCCTGGAGTGTATCAAATAAGGTTTTAGGTGATTTTGATGTTGTAATAAGTGCAATCTGGCCTCTTGAAATATCAATTAATCTATCTATGTGCTCCTTTTCAGAATCCTTCAATGCAAGCCTTAGAAGCCTTGCCCTTACTACCTGGATTTTTATATCATTCCTGACATCTTTCCTGATCTTCTGGAATTCTTTATTCCTCAGCCCTTTGATGCTAACAACGGCAGTTACAGGGCTATTATTTAATTGATCTGACAATGATTTGACAAAATCTATTTTCCACTGTGCTGGCTCGCTCATTCTATATCACCCACATTAATTATAATAGCCTTGCTCATTGTGCTTTTAATATAAGCTGAAGCAATATTGCTTTTGCCTTTATCAAGGTGTGATATAATCCTCTTCATAACTGTATTCAAATTTGTATATATATCATCATCATTCATATTTTTCATGCCAACAGGTACGTGGAATGTAATCTTATCCCTGCTCCTTGCCCTTACGCTTTTTTTAAGATTCTCTATAATTGGTGTTGGATCCTGTCCAGGTGGAACTGGCTTTGGCATCTTGCCTCTTGGGCCCAGAATTATACCGAGATTTTTACCTATATTTCCCATCATTGTTGACTCTGCAACAAAGAAGTCGATATTGTTTACAATTTTTTTGAATGCCTTTTTATTATCAGCAAAATTAGCAAGGTCTTCAAGCGAGTACTTGAAGTCGGCATTTTTTGCCTTCTGCCTCATTTCTTCGCTTGCAATTATTGCAATTTTAACTTCCCTGCCTCTTCCTGCAGGCAGTATAATCTCTTCATTTATCCTATTTTTTGGATCTGCCATATCGACATCCTTAAGGTTGATTCCAACCTCTATGCTTTCCTCAAAATTTCGCTTTTCAGAATTTTTTAATTCTTTAATATTTTCCATAATGCTATTAGCCATTATTAGTCACCGATTTCTATTTCGCCACTCTTGATTTTTTTCTGGAATTCGGCAGCATTTATGCCATCCACTGTTATTCCCAGTGAAAGTGCTGTTCCCAGAACTTCAAGTACGGCTCCTTTCATATTATATGAAAGTAATGCGGATTTTTTGGATTCCGCAACCTTTTTTACCTGGTCAAGTGTAAGGTTTCCTGCAATGCTTTCCTTATTCTTGCCAGATCCTGTTGTTATTCCTGCTTCCTTTTTCAGCAAGGCTGATGTTGGAGGAACTCCAATGATTATCTCATACTTTTTTGTGGCAGGGTCAATTACATTAACAGTAACTGGAACCTGCATGCCGGCAAATGATTTTGTCTGCTCGTTGATATCCTTAATGACCTGCCCCAGGTTCAATCCAAGTGGGCCGAGAGCTGGGCCAAGTGGAGGGCCTGATGTTGCTTTTCCCCCTTCTACCATTGTTTTAACTGCGACCATAAGTTTACACCTTTAATTCTACCATATTTCTAACTCATTTTTAACCTTTTCGAGCTAAAGTTCATACAAACTGCAGATAGGAATCACAGGAATGCAAATTTTAAGTATGTACGATTTTGCATTTTTAATAAATAAGCTGAAAAACACATAAAGGCATGAAGTGGAAATAGAGTGAATAAAGATTCACAATTAATAGATAAAACCACTAATAGTATTTATATTTACAGAATATATAGTATTGGTGAGTTAGATGGATAATATATCTGGCAATGCTGAAAAAGTCTATAATGCTTTGAAATCACTTGGTGCGGTATCAGAGGCAAAACTAAAAACTGCTGATGATATAATGAAAAAAGCAGGCCTGGCGAAATCCGCTGTTAATGCAGGGCTCATGGAGCTTATAGATAAAAAAATGGCAAGAAGAATTGCAAGGCAGAAAAGTGCTGGCTATTACCTTATTCAATAATTAATAGAAATACCAATGCTAGGATGATTTTATGCTATTGTGGCAATAAGGCTTATATACTTATTTTAGCTATATAAATCATAGTTATGACAACTCTCATACTTAATGTAGACAGGGATAACGATTACGGCGTGAAGGCAGGAATAAAAGGCCCATTATCAGGATATGGTGAATGCTATAATGCTGCACTTAAACTCATATCCAGTGACCCAGAAGATTCCGATTCAAACGCACTTTTTGGCGCCATCAAGGTTTATGAAGAGCTTCAGGCCAAGAAAGAAAATGTAGAAATCGCTCTGATAACTGGAGACGAAGATGTTGGGGCACAATCAGATGAAATCCTTGCCAAACAGCTTGAAGATGTGCTCGGGACCCAGCATTATGATGATCTTATACTTGTCTCTGATGGAGCAGAGGATGATTACATAATACCATTGATATCTTCAAGAATTAAAATCAGGTATGTTAAACATATACTTATCAGGCATAACGAAAACATTGAATCCTTATATTATTACATTGTAAAGGGCATGAAGGATAAAAAGATATCTCGAAAATTTACAATTCCAGTAGGGCTATTGCTTTTAAGTTATGGAATAGCGCTTTTGATTTTTACCATTTATTATATAGCCCTTACCAGATCATATATAATTGCACCTACAACGGGTGCAGTGATGCTGGTTACCATAGTTCTGGGCTTTTATTTCATAAGCAGGGGCATAGAATTTAATAAAGTTATAATGAGGCTGCTTTCCAATTTCAAAGAATATTCACAGGAAGCAAAGGTACCGTTGCTTTCCTATGTTGTTTCTACCTTGATTATTATTATAGGGATAACATACAGTTACGTAACCATAAGCAAACTTGCCATATTATTAAACCAGATTATTCTTTTCTTTACCATTATGATATGGTGGATCTTTGCAGCATTTGTTTCGAAGGAACTGTTCGATGCCTTTGACCTTTACATAGACAGATCCCCGGGAATGTCAAAAATGTGGTATGGAATAACATATTCAATGGCAATTACATTAATTGTTTATGGAATGTTGAATTATATAAGATATATCGTTGGCTTAATTCCACTGTCCCACATGACTATCTATATTGGCTTTGTTGTAGCAGGGATTGTTATTGCACTTGCTGCATCGGCACTCCATAAATATTTTTATAGAATAAGGGAGAAAATAAAAAATACGATGGAAATAAAATGAATTTTGATGAATGGTTTCCTCTTTATTTGCAGATTACGGATGAACTCAGGATAAATAGAAGCATGGACTATATTTCATCATTAAAACTTTCATCATACATAAAAAATGATGTAAATATGCTTTCCAACTTCACAGGCAAAAGATTTTTTGTGGTTGGAAATGCACCGTCAATGAAAGAATATTTGCCTACCATATCAAATGGGATTGTTATTGTGGCAGATTCTGCTATAGCAACATATATTGCGGCTATTGGATATCCTGATATTATAGTCTCTGATCTTGATGGCAATATAAAAAGTATAAAAGATGCATATGGCCATGGCACAATCACAGCAATACATGCACATGGCGATAATATGGATAAAATTGGGAAATATGCAGGATATTTCACTAGAGGCCTGGCAACAACACAGAACATACCATTTAATCATGTATATAATTTTGGAGGTTTTTCTGATGGCGATCGGGCAGCCTTTCTGGCGGACTACCTGAATGCACAGGAAATAGTTCTGGTAGGCTTTGATTTTAATAATGTCAAGAAAAAAGAATATTACGGCATGGCAGACATTGAAAGGAAGTCGTTGAAACTGAAATGGGCAAAATATCTGCTAGAAATACTTGCAGTTAAAAGGGGGCGCCATATATCTGATAAAATTATGTTTGAAATTTAATATTTATTCTTGTGGAACTATGGCAGAACCATTATAAATAACTGCCCTTTTATATATATCAACAGCCAGGCTGTTGCTTATATCAGAGGATGCACCCATTATCTTTAAACGCTTTGCACCATGGCTGTTAAGTATCTGTTCCTTGAATTTATCTATGTCAATATCCTTCCCCTCAAGCCTGTCTTCCAGCATTTCTGCATAGATATAATCTTCATCTGATTTTCCATCAGGCCGGTTTGAAACAATAATTGAAACGGTTTTTTCATTCTTAATAGCCTCATATGTTGCGCTAAAATTTATAAATGATGAAAGATAAATAGTGCCAGGGAATTTCATTATTTTGAACAGAACTTTTATACCGTTTGTTGATGTAAATAAAAATGTTTTTCCTGTGAGGTCAGAATTCATTATGGCTCCTGGTGAATTCCCATATGCAAATCCAGGTATCCTCATGCCATATCTCTCGCCACTGGTAATATATTCTGGGTTTTTATTCTTTAATCGCCTTGTTTCTGTAATTGTCCTGACAGGTATAATAGAACTTGCTCCTCTATAGAACATCAATGGTATAGTGGTCGTTGCCCTGAATATATCGATAAGAACTTTGGTAGAATCATCAAAAATTTTTTCCTTTCTGCCATCAATAATGTTTACTTTCATTCATATATAATATAACATCTATATAAGTTATTTTTTATTTTATCAATATTTTGCTTCATGCTTCTATAATTTTGGCTATAATGATTTGCCTTCTACGACTAAAGCAATATACTATAATATCATAAAGCTATATGTTAAATTTCTATATGATTTCATCCGGCAGCCGGGGAAATTCCACAATTATATGGGATGAAAGCGATTTAATAGTGATAGATTGCGGAATATCCTTGAAAAGGTTCATGGATAAAACTTCTGCCTTTGATCTTGGACCACTTGAAAAATCAGTATTTATCAGCCATGAACATTCAGACCACTCATCAGGTGTTAAGGCAGTATCCAGGCGATTGAAAATGGATGTTTATTCTAAAAGGATGACACTTGATAGAATGGGCATGGACAGTGCATATAGCATAGATGGAGAGATAGCCATTGGAAATTTCAGCATAATTCCAGTTGGCATAAGCCATGATGCAGTGGACCCTGTTGCATATATAATTAAAAACAGGGGGTTAAAAGTATCTGTGGTTTCTGACCTTGGCATTGTGGATGATGCCCTCATTAAAGAAATGGAAAATTCAGATATAATGGCTATAGAAGCAAACCATGACCGGGAAATGCTGGCAAATGGGCCATATCCGGAGGCACTTAAGAGAAGGATATCAAGTGACCATGGGCATTTATCCAATGAACAATCTGCAGAAGCAATATACAGTGCTGCAGGAAAAAATACAAAAATCATTCTGACACATTTGAGTGAAAAAAATAATATGCCAGATATTGCACTTAATACTGTAAAGAGTTATTTGCTGAACAGAAAAAAAGAATTTGAATCAATAGAATGCGCTTCACAGGATTATGGCAGTACTCATTATAACATTAAATAATACATTTTTACCCATACTAAAGTTTTTGTATTATTTTTATATCAATGGGCATGGATGAATACGAGTTAACGATAATTGGAGCTGGGCCTACAGGCTTGTTTGCAACATTTTTGGCCGGCTTGAGAGATATAAAAAGCATAACACTTGAGGCACTCGATTACCCTGGCGGGCAGATACCAGAACTCTATCCAGAAAAAATGGTTTATGATGTTCAGGGAATTCCAAGGATCAATGCTATGGAATTAAGGGATAAGATGTATGAACAGGCAAAGATGTTTAACAGCGATATCAAGCTCAGCAGCAAGGTCACAGACATTATTCCAGGTGATGAATTTACCATTGAGGTTAATGGAGAAAAATTATATAAGAGCAAGGCAGTATTAATCTGCACAGGAATCGGCGATTTTACCCCAAGAAAGATTGGTTGCCCGGGTGAAGAGGATTTTGCCGGCAGGGGTGTTGATTATGCCGTGAAGGATATAAATAAGTTTAAGGGCAAAACGGTAGCAATAGTTGGTGGTGGCGATTCAGCACTGGATTATGCCAATGAATTGTCAGAATCGGCGAATCTCATATATGTGATACACCACAGTGAAAATTTCAAGGCCGCAGAAAAAACACTGGATTCTATAAAAAACAATAAAAAAATAAAGTTGATAATGAATACATCAGTTACACAGATATCAGGCACAGATAAGGCCGAAAAGATAACGCTCAGCAATGAATTAGATAAAACTACCAGCAGCCTTGGCATTGACAACCTTATTGTGGCAATAGGCCATGTTGGCAGGGCAAACACATTCAAATCTGTGAATATAACAACAAGCAAAAATGGGCGTTCTATAATGGTTAATGAGGAATATGAAACGAACATAAAGGGCATATTTGGAGTTGGGGATGGGGCAACAGTCCAGGGAGAGCCAATACACCCTCTTATAGCTGTGGATGGTGGCAATGCATACATAGCCATTAATTTTATAAAAAAATACCTTTCACCAGAATCAACTATATTTGGAGGCCACAGTTCAAGCCTCAATCTTTAAATATAAACATAGCAATAAGGCTCAATGGATGTCGACGATGCAATAGAAAAACTGAAAAATGATGGGGCAAAAAAGGTGCTTCTGCAGCTTCCTGACGGATTGAAGCCCCATGCCTTCGAAATATTCAATAAATTTTCAGAGAATTTTAATGTTATAATAAGTTCACAGCCATTTTATGGCGCATGCGACATTGGCAATATGGAAGTATACCATGATGTTGATTGCATCGTGCAATTTGGCCATTCAATAATACCGAATATTAAATATGTTAAGCCCGTGATATTTATCGAATATTTTTACAGTGAAATAGAAATCAGCGATGGCGTTTTTAATATTTTAAAAGAAGATAAAATTAAAAATATAGGATTGCTCTCATCAGTCCAGTATTTCAATGAAATGGATTATGTAAATAAAAAATTGGCCAGGCTTGGATACAATGTTGTAATAGGAAAAAATGATGGGAGATTGAAATACCCCGGCCAGGTACTTGGATGCAATTTTAGCTCAGCACATTCTGTAACAGCGCAGGTTGATGCTTACCTGCTTGTAAGCACAGGGCTTTTCCATGCAATTGGTGCGCAGCTTTCAACAGATAAGCCAGTCTATGTCCTTGACCTCAATAATAATGAAATCAAGAATATAAAGGGAAGCACAGATGCTTTTCTCAGAAAACGATATGCAAAAATAGAGAGGGCACTGGACGCAAAGAAGTTTGCAATAGTTATAGATACCAAAATAGGGCAGTACAGGAGAAAACTTGCAGAAAATATTTATAAAAAAATTAAAGAATCTGGAAAAGATGCTGTATTGGTTACAGCCGATAATGTTTCACCATCCGATTTTGAAAATTTAATGTGCGATGCAGTTGTATTTACCGGATGCCCAAGGGTTTCTATTGATGATGGCGATAAGTTTCCCATGCCAGTCCTCACTCCAGCAGAATTTGAGCAGCTATTTGGGTATAAGGGCAATAAAAGATATATAATGGATGAAATAGTTGGCGTTGACCCTATTCTCCAATAAGATAATTGCTTCCATGTGATGTGATTTTACAGTAAACCTCATCATATTTGCTGTAACTGCCCTTTAATACAACAGGGCGGTAATTTATATCCCTCCCAACCATGGTATCATTTTTTCCATTTTCAGTAATAAGCACTTTTTCTTCATGCCCAATGAACTGATCCAGCTTATTTTCAAGAATATTGCTGTGCAGCTCAAGTATTTCAGATGACCACTTTTTAAGGATATTAGAATTCAACGGCGCCTTTGTATAATCTTTTGTATATGGCCTTGGCGAGAAGCGTGTTACATTTATTATGTCAGGCTTATATTTTTCAATAAATTTTAAAGTTTTTTCAAATCCAGCTTCACTGTCATTATAATATCCAAGTATTATATCTGTTGCTACAGTCATATTTGCATAGCTATCCCTGAAGGCTTTCCAGACATATTCGGCTTCATGGATTGTATACTCCCTGTTCATAGCCATGAGGACGCTGTCATCTGCACTCTGGACAGGCAGGTGTATGAACTTGAACACCTTGTCATTGCTGTAAGCTTTTATCAACCTGCCCAGTATATCATATGTGTTCCGCGGTTCCATCATGCCAACGCGCAGGTAAAATTTATCATTTATCTGGGCAATGCCATTTATCAGTTCTGCTAGATCTGTATTTATATCTTTTCCATAGGCGGCTGTATCAAGTGAAGATATCCTTATTTCCTTGATATTCCGTGCCAGTTCCATTTTAACCTGATTTATTATTTTCTGTACAGGCCTTGACAGCAATTTTCCCCTTGCTATATGTGATATGCAGAAATTGCAACTGCCTGTGCAACCCTGATTTATTGGTATGCCATCATAAATATCACTTTCTATCTTAACATCGTCAAGGCTTCCCCTGTAAAAATCTCTGAATTCTGCTGGCGATATTACACTTATATTCTCTGATTCTATTGTATTTCCATTTACCGTTGACAGGCATCCAAGAACCTTTACTTTTCCTTTAGAGGAGAGGCTGGAAATCCTTTTTAACATTCTATCCTCAGTGTGCTTTATGACTACACATGTGCCTATGACACTTATATCAGCCTCTTCCGGCGTATTTACCAGTGTATTTCCTTCATTAAGCAATTTGTTTAAGTATAATGATGATTCGGATTTCTCTAATGTGCATCCGTATGATTCGAAATAAACCTTCATATTTTTTAATTGCATTTAAGTTAATAACCATTTTTATATTGCGAGGAATGCAACTGCCCATTTTATCATTTTATTCTATGTACAGTTTCAATCATATATAATTCACTATTCGTTATATTCAAATTTTATATATTAATTAAAAATTGAAAAAAGTTATATATTGCTTTAAAATATAATTTTATGACGGAACAAAATAATACCAGGAGAGACGAAAATAAAGAATATGAATGTGACCTATCAATAAGATGGGCGCATATAGACCCATCTATACTGCCATTTGACGACCTTGATAAAGAAATTATGTGCTTTCTCAGATATAATGCGAGAATGTCAAACGCAGAAATAGCCAAGATGTTGAATACAAGCGAAGCAACTGTTAGAAGAAGGATAAATGAACTTGTAAAAAGAAAGATAATAACAGGCTTCTCTGCACTTGTTGATCTTCATACCATAGAAAACAGCATTAAAGTTTGCATAAGGATAGATGCTGAGGGAGAGAAACTGGATTCCATAGCCGCAGGGCTTGCATCAAACCCAAACGTGCTTTCACTTTACAGAAGAAGGGGGCAGAACCAGCTCTTGCTTCAGGGCTTATTCCTCAACTTAGAAACTATACAGGAATTTGAGGATGGCCTTGCAAGGCAGGACGGAATAGTAAAATATGATACTATGGTGGTTTCCAAAGCATTTAAAAAAGATCCATGGGTAGGAATATAAAAAATCAATAAATAAGGAATATTTTATTTTAAAAAGCTGAATATTTCATTATACTTTTTCTCATCAATTTTGCCAGTAGCAAGTACAAGGTCCTTTATGCTTTTTCCCGTTTCCAGTGATTCTTCAACTATCTTTGCCATTGTGTTATAACCAAGTATGGGATTGAGCAGGGCAGCTGATCCAAAGCTTCTTTCTATGTTTTCCCTTATCTTGTTGAGGTCCGGCTCTATTCCCTTAATAGCCTCCTCATCAAGCATTTTAATGCCATTTGCCAACCTTTCAATGGATTTTGAAATCTCATAATCTATATGTGGCATCATAACATTGAGCTCCAGCTGCCCTGCCTTTACTGACAAATTTACTGCCTGCTGTGACCCAATAATTGAATTGCATACCATATTCATTGCCTCAGCTATTGATGGATTAATTTTTCCGGGCATAATAGATGAACCCTGCTGCACTGCTGGAAGAACGATTTCATGCAGTCCTGCCCCAGGGCCTGAATACAAAAGCCTTAAATCATCTGATATCTTGCTCAGATCCAGAGCCATATTGGAAAGCGCATTCATAATCCTGGAAAAGTCTGTCATGAACTGCATTATTCCCATAAGGTTCTCTCCTACCCTGAAATTGAATCCTGTCTGTTCTGAAATATTCTCAACTGCATATTCTTTATAATTTTCAGGCGTATTGGCACCATTGCCAACTGCAGTTCCTCCTATGTTCAGTTCCAGAATATAATCAAGTGCATCTTTGTATTCTTTAAGATCTCTATTTATTGCAAATGCATAGGCATTAAATTCATCTCCAAGAGTTACTCTGACAGCGTCCTGAAGATGCGTTCTTCCTGTCTTGTAAACATCTTTAAATTCTTTATATTTATTTTTCAGGGATGATATAAGGTTCTCAGTGTTTTCTATGAGTTTCCCAGATTTAAGCATGATGCTCACTCTCATCATTGTTGGATAGATATCGTTTGTCGACTGGCTCATATTTATAATATCATTTGGATTGGCATATCTGTATTCGCCTTTTTTATGGTTCATGGACTCTAAGACAAGGTTTGCAAGTATTTCATTGGTATTCATGTTAAAGGATGTGCCGGCACCCGCCTGGAATACATCCACAACAAACTGGCTGTCAAACCTGCCATCTATAAGTATATCGCAGGCTTTGCTTATATTCTCATATGTAGCTTTATCCATTTTCCCAGCCTTAAAATTTGCATATGCTGCTCCTTTTTTAACTATGGAAATGGCCTTTATATGTTCTCTGTCCCTGGATTTTATGCCAGATATATTAAAATTGTTTTTTGCCCTTAAAGTGTTTATTCCATAATAAATATCATCATCTATCTCAACATTGCCAATAACATCACTTTC
Organism: Ferroplasma sp.; assembly: GCA_038729085.1. GTDB lineage: Archaea > Thermoplasmatota > Thermoplasmata > Thermoplasmatales > Thermoplasmataceae > Ferroplasma. Next base: position 45,607 of record JAVYST010000001.1, read on the forward strand.
TGTTCGCATATTAATTAATGCTACAGGACTATAAAAATATTTTAATTGTAGAAGTAAATATTCATGAAAATAAAAGTTATGTTATATCATTAATTTCAGTAAAAATTATATCTATGTATGCATGGTGGATATATGCAGATTCAATTCAGTGAGGGAAATTTAAATGTTCCTGCAAACGCTACCATTGGCTATATTGATGGCGAGGGCATAGGGCCAGAAATCACAGAGGCCATGATTGATGTCATAAACAGCTCACTTGAACTTGCATATTCCGGTGAAAGGTCAATTGAATGGAACAGAATTATTGTGGGCAGCAGTGCATTTGAAAAATATGGCACATATATGCCTGAAGAGTCAATTGAACAGATCAGGAAACTGGCCATCGTAATGAAATCCACACTTAACATTATACCGGATAAAAGTGATTTAAATATGCTTCTGCGCAGGAGGCTTGGATTATATGCCAATGTAAGAATAATAAAACATCTGCCGGGCATTGGCATGGCCAGCAATATATTCGATAAATTAAATATTACAATTTTCCGTGATTCAATTAACACATCACATATTTTTTACCATTCAACGGATAGCACAGATGACCTTATTAAATTCCTTTCCGAGAATTATGATATAAAGATAGCTCCAGATTCCGGCATATTTATGGTAAGCCAGAGCAAATTTAGAACCAAAAAACTTGTAAGGCTGGCAATAAACTATTATAAAAGAAGCAATAGCAAAAAAATTACTGTTGTTGACAATCCATCAAGCCCTGAATTCGCACAGTGGTGCCGGGAGGAAATTGATCGATGCGATGCTGTGGACCACGAATATATCGGAATCAACAGTTTTCTTAAAAGATTGGCAAATACTCCAGAATCGTTCGATATTGTAATACTCGACAATATAATAGATAAAATTATTATAGATTATATGGTCAGTGCAATAAACATCGAATATGGTGCAAGCATCGGTGATGAATGTGCATTATTTGAAGCGGTACAGAATTCCATGCCATCATCTGAGGGTTATGACACGGCTGACCCACTTTCATTCATACTATCTGGATCCCTGATGCTGAGGTATATAGGATGGAATGAGGCAGCAGAGATAATAGATAATGCCATTGTCCAGGCATTCCTGAATGGACAGATACCAAGAGGCATAGCTGGACGCAGTGATATAAAACCTGTAAAATGTTCGGAATTTTCAGATGCATTGATTAAAAGAATGAAGGCATAGGCAGAATTCAAGATTTGAACCATAGAGGGTTATGGCCGGGTGCAGGACTGACATTGATGGTTATTAATATAGCATTTCCATTGCCAAATAGAATCATCATAGTAAAAGTTCCAGCACGAGTTGGAAAAAATTGCATTGTAATGTTTTCATCATGATTAGTATTATGCATTCCTGGCTTGTGATAGGTTAGATTGCCAGGATAGGTTGAATTAACAGGAAGCCCTGGTGTATGCATAAGATATATGCCAGAATCAGGATTCAGGAATGCTATGCTGCTTGAATTCAGTGAAATGCCCACAGTATTATTGAGTGAGATAGAAAAGCTCTCATTCTGTATTTCATTTAATATCCAGTCCTTTGTACTGTTATTCACTTTTATATTAGACACGGGCTTGATGAAATACACAAAAACGTTTTTTGTAAAGCTGTGCCCATTCACCTCTACACTTATTTTATAATGTGCAAGAACAGTCTGGTTTGTTTCAATTGCTTCAATGACCAGATCATATATAGACGATGTGCTGTTTACCACCGTAACGCTATGAATATAAAATTTTCCCGGGCTTATGCTGAATCTTGGCACTGCATGGGAGGGATTATTTACAGTAATATTAACACTTACGTTTCCAGAAGTTTTGTTATCCACTATATAACTAGTGGCTGGTATAATTATCGAGCTGTTGCCATTGTGCATGGGCAATGGGGCAAAACCCATAATTACTATTATAAGAACAGCTATAGTGGCGTATTTTAATATCTTTTTTGGCTTAACAAGGTTATTGAGCGGCATTGAACCGTGCAAGCCAAGAATTATTGCTAAAACTACCAGTATTAACAGGTAAGGCTCGATTATGGAAGCAAACAGGAGAATAGCTATTGAGATATATGATGCATATTTGAAGTGCCGCCCAAGAAGAGGTGAAAAAACAAGGCCACCATCAAGAAAACTTAATGGCATGCCGTTAAGCGCAGTTGTGATAAGCCCGGCATAACCAGCGAGTTCAAGCGGATTTGGTGCTATCGTTATTGGAATAAAATGGCCAAGAAAAACCTTAAACAGCAGTGGAAATCTCAGTGATGCAGCCGGTGAGCTCAGCAATGCGCTATACTGTAGATGTGATGGAATTAAAAATGCACCAGCAAGAATAAAAGAAATTGATAAAACAAAACCAAAAATAATGGAAAAAAGCCCTGCCTTAATGATTGAAGAAGAATTTTTAAACTGGTTATTATTTGAATTTATAGTTCCCAGGGTCCCAATGCCCGGGGAAGGAATAAAAATTGGGAAATAATATTTTACTCTACTATCCTTTAAAGCTATATATTTGCCTGCTTCCCTGAAAAAAATTATAGATAAAAGTGGCAGCGCATAAAGAAGAATGCTATATTCCATATTTTTTATTAAGCTGCTATAGCCATAATATGCCGTGTAGTATGAATAGCCGATATAAATTATGGCCACAAGGGTAGCAAAAAACATTAAAAATTTTAATCCTATTCTTTCCCTGCCAAGCCCATGTTTCCAGATCACTATAATCTGCATATCAGGCATATTATTTGTAAATGCCGTTGCACCAACTCTTTGCAACGCATCTAAAAGCATTGAGAATGTTTTTTCATCCCTGCTGTCATCAATATGAAATACAGTTGAATACTCTGTTTCATCAATTCTAGAGCTTTTATAGTAACGTGCAACAATATTTTTGATTATATCAGAGTCATTCATTTTTTATATTATCCAAAATCACCTTTATTAACTTTTCACTGATAACAGCACTGAGTATGGCTGAATATATTTTTTTATTTCTGATTTTTTCTGCAACAGTTATTCCATTATCAATAATTCCTGCTATGGCATTATCAACAGCATCATCCATGGAAATCAGATAAAGTTCAGTTCCATTATTGATTACAGCTTTTCTGCCCGGCAATTTAAACAGGCTGCTGAGAAGAATATTCATTTCATTCTGGCCCAGTGCAGAAAAATAAAGCTTTATTCCATTAACCTCTGTTCCATTTGCGATAATCAGATCTATTTTTTCCCTGATATAACGATCAACGGACTTTTTCAATTCTATATTCTCGGAGAGGATGTTTCTGGAATAATCCAGGAGATCTGGAAGATCGGCTTTAAGAAATTCCTGTTGTCCTGTAACTGTATCATATAATTTCTCGACATAGCGGAGGGCAGCGGGCCCTGCTGAAAATATAATGCGCTGGATTCCTTCCTGAAGCACTTCAGTTCTGATTATTTTTATGAAGCCGATTTCCAGCGTATTATCAAGATGGGTGCCACCGCAGCCTTCAGAGTCGATACCGTCAACTGTTACTATGCGTATTTTTGGTGATACTGGAACGCCACCCTCAAAAAGCCGGAAACCGTATTTTTCAATGGCAGGATTCCAGTTCATGTTTACTACAGTTATTTTCCGATTCTCTTCTATTGCTTTAAGGCACAGGTTTTCTATGTTTTTTATATCTTCGCCAGTTATCTTATTATAATGCGTTATATCAAGCCTGGAATCATCAACTTCCTTCCTGACGCCACTCTGCCATACATGGTCGCCGAAATATTCCCTTAAAATCCCAAGCAGCAAGTGTGTAGCAGAGTGGTGTATCATCAGCTGCCTTCTTCTGCTGTAATCTATGAATCCTTTTATTCTTGCTCCTTTATTTATTTCACCATCAATAAAATGGACTATGGCTTTGCCATATTTCTGGACACCGGTTACATTGAATTTTTTTCCATTCGCGATAAAATAGCCAAGGTCATATGGCTGGCCTCCGCCCTCTGGATAAAATGCTGTCTGGTTTGGTATCATTTTATTCCCGCATGAATAAAGTGCTATGGCAGTGAACTCTTTTATTTTAGTATTATCATAATATAAAGGCCTTGTATTTATGTCAGGATATTCTTCAATTTCCTTCTTTTTCCTGTCTATTTTTTCATGGCGGGAAATCAGCATTTCGTGAAAATCATCAGGAATTAAAAGTTCCTTGCCAGTAATCCTGGCAAATGTTTCTGATATGAGGTCTTCATTGAGGCCATCAGATTCGTAAAGTTTAACAATATCACTATCGGATAAAACATCGTTTTTAATATACCTCTTTACCCTTGAAAGTGCACTTCTGTTTACCTCATTGTATTTTTCAATTTCAATCGAAATAATATTTTCTATAAATTTCAGATCGAAATTTTTGATCAGATTTTTGAATTCTTCATGCTGAAATTCCAGTATGTCAAGAAATGTGCCGGCAAATGAAAGTTCATCCATGAATTTCAATGAGCGCCTTATCAATGTCCTGGCAAGGTAACCAACCTTTACATTTGATGGTATTACATAATCTGAAAACATGAGCAACAGTGTTCTTGTATGGTCAGCAAGCGAATATGCATTCCGAAGCATTTTCAATTTATGCATGAAAGCTGAATCAATTCTGTTTTCGCTGCCATTCATCCAGGTACGCAACTGTGACATAACTTCTTTATCACTGTATGGTTCTATCTTGGCAGAAATTTCAGATATTTTCTGTATGATGCTGCTATCCATTTCCACTGCAACAGATTTTTCTATTATGTATTTCATTGTCTTTCCATATATTGAATCATATACAGTTGGAGTCGCCTGGGATAGCCAGACCAGCCTTTCAAGCCCATATCCGGTATCCACTATCCTAATAGGCATTTTAGAATATTTTGTGCCATCAATTTCAATATCGCCATCGGGGTCTTCCTTCATATCCATAAATACGAGCGTTGCAACTTCAAGCCCACCAACAAATACCTCTACTGCATTGCCAGCATTGCCTCCGCCAAACCACGGTTTTTCCTTATATGTTATGAGTTCGGGTTTTACCATAAGTTTTTCGGTTAAAAATCTATATGAATATTCAATGGTCTCATTCATCCAGTATATGAATTTATTTTCGTAATTAAATGCATCATGGCATAACATTTCGAATGATGTGAGATGCCTGCCGGTTTTGCCAACCAGGTCAAGGTCAAGCATTCTGATTGATGGTTGGGACATAACAATTGGATTTCCCGGTGGAGGGACCATTCCAGATGTTACCTGTGGCTGAAAATCATATATTGATGCATTGACCAGCAAAACGTCATTCCTCCATCTTGGCACAACGGGATATGGCTCCAGGAACCTGTGGTGGAATGAAGGGTCATTCTCAAAAAATTTAATAAATTCTGCCCGCATTTCATCCAGGGTATATTTTTTATATACAGGAGACCGATTTATGAATGAATAGCCATCACAGGCAGGGTCTCCACAACTCTGGCGGCCACTGTCTTCAGTCCAGAAATAGGAGGAACATACATTGCACTGTTTTCTTACAAAACCGGAATCATGAAAAAAATCTATATCAAATTCACCTGCTGCCATTCTACATAAAATACAAATAAATAGATAAACATAACCTTATTTCCTTCTTTATTTATACAGTATGTTGTACCATTTTTAAAACAATATTTATATTCCTTTTTTATATATATAATTATGGAGGAACAATATAAAAGGCCAACATGGGATCAATATTTCATGAGAATGGCTTATCTTGCAGCATCACGTTCTAACTGTACCCGGCGGAAAGTTGGTGCAGTAATAGTAAGAGATAATAATGTTCTGGCAACCGGCTACAATGGCCCACCTATCAATACTGTAAACTGTGATATTGTAGGCTGTATAAGGGATGAACTGAAAATAAAGTCTGGAGAAAGGCATGAGCTTTGCCGTGGGCTGCATGCAGAACAGAATGCCATAATACAGGCAGCAATCAATGGCTCATCTATAAGCAATTCTAAAATATATGTTACAACACATCCCTGTGTAGTATGTTCTAAAATGATTATAAATGCACATATAAATGAAATAATATATGCTGAAGGATACCCTGATGATTTAGCAGAATTAATGTTGCTGGAAAGCAATATGGATATAAGGCGTTTCCAGCTGCCAGACAGCGATGTTGAATCAATAATTGGAAACCTCTATATCCATAAAACTGGCGAAGATTAATTTTTACCATTTAATTCTAACTTTTTTATATTTATAAAAGATAAAAGTAATATTTATATATCCGTTAACAATACATAGTTAACAACTAATGGTTGTTAACAAAGGTGATAATATGAGTGGAAGAAGAGACGATGATTGGGATGATATATTTAACGACATGTATGACGAGTTTGGGCTTGATATGAGAAAGATAAATAATGAACTGGCAAAGTTCTGGGAATCAGCCATAAAGGGAAATGGAGAAAGCAAATCGTTTGGACCATACGTTTATGGCTTCACATATAAGGTTGGATCAGATGGAAAGCCTGTATTCCAGGAATTTGGCAATGTACCTAAAAATGCACTTGGCCAGCGCACAGAGTCTCCAGAGGGATTCAGGGAACCATTAACTGATGTCAATGAAGATAAGAACAATGTTTACATAACCTATGAGCTTCCTGGAGTGGAAAAATCAGACATTAAATTGACTGTCAATGAAAGCAACATAGAACTAAAAGTGGATAAGGGCAACAGGAAATATTACAAGAGCCTGGACTTCACATCACCAGTTGACATGGATAGCATTATAGCTAAATTCACAAATGGCGTGCTGGATATAACAGTTAAAAAACTGCAGGGCAAGAATAGTGGAAAATCTGTTAAAATAGATTAAATTATTTATATTTTTATTTTATGGTATTTTTATGGACGATGAATTGTGGAATATTTTAATGGCGCTCGAAAACAATACAAGGCGTGAAATGTTAAAAACGCTTGCAAATTACGAATCTTATGGGCTTGAGCTCAGTAAAATGATTGGAGTTTCCCAGCAGGCTGTAAACAAACAACTGGACATACTTGAAAAACTTGGATTTATTTCAACAAGTGGAAGCATTCCTTCTTCTATGGGTGCGCCAAGGAAGATTTACCGTTCCACAGGTTTTTCTACAATAATAATAGATTATTCAAAGAATTTTATAAATATAAAAAAAACAGAAATTGATTATGCACCGCAGGATATTGGCGGAAATAGCCAGGAACTGATAGATAGCCTTAAAAGAGTAAATGATGAAATCAGCAAAATTGACAGGGAAAGAAATTCACTTATTGCCAGAAAAGATACAATAACAGGCAGGTTGAAAGAAATGGCATCTGAATATAGCCCATTTTATCGGAAGGTAATAAACGAATATATTGATACGCTGGATATGAACAAGGTTGCAGATGATACTGGCATACCGGCAGCAGTTGTAAAAAGCATCATAGAAAAATTTCTTTATATTTAGAAAAAAGCTATAAAATATTATATATAATTTATATATACAAAACAATGAAGGTTTCGTTTAAATTTGACAACAGCATTGGATTTGTATCGGATGATAGCAAGAATGAAATTAAGTTTAAAAATTCAATTGTAAACAATGATGCTTACCATTCACCAACAGAGTTGCTTCTTATAGCAATGGGAGGATGCACCAGTGATGACGTTTTGAATATACTTAAAAAGATGAGGAAAGATGTTAAAAATTATCGCTGTGAAGTATCTGGTGAAAAAAGGGAAACAGATCCAAAAATGTTAAAATTTGCTGAAATCCATTATATTTTTGAAGGTGATTTAGATCCAGAATCAGTGAAAAAGGCCATTGGCCTGTCACTTGAAAAATACTGCTCTGTATCGCTTACTGTGAAAAATGCAGGAATACCGGTATCATCATTCTTTACTATCAACGGGAAAGATTACCGTTAATTTTTTAGGCCGTTTCCTGTAAGCACAAGCAATGATGAGCCATTAAAAGTTTTTTTTCTGTATGCTGCAAATACCGTTGCCGAACTGTATTCAGCATATATTCCTTTTAAGGCAAGATCTTTTCTTGCCTCTATTATTTCTTTTTCAGATACCGTTATGCAACTATTTCCATCTTTTATAATTTCAGACATTTTTTTAAGTAGTACAGGTTTTTTGGCAACCAGTGCATCTGCAATGGATGTTTTATCATTATCAGGATTATAATAGGTTCCATTTGCCACTGAACACAGCGGTGATATAATATTGGGCTGCACTGCAACCAGTTCTGGAATTTTTTTGATTTCACCAGATTCCTTGAGGTGCTTTAATCCAGAAAAGAGGCCAGAAAGCAGTGTTCCTGCAGAAACAGGAATGAAAATATTGTCCGGCATATTTTGAAATTGTTTAAATATTTCATATGCCAGTGTCCGGATCCCATCACGGAACTCCGGATTCAATATATGTGATGCGTAGATGCCTGGTGCATTTTCTGCCGCAATCTGCACATCATCGCGTGAACCTTTTATTTTTATTATATTTGCTCCATAGGCTTCTATCTGCTTTAACTTTGAGGCATTTGCATTTTCTGGGACAAAAATATTGGCATCAAATCCTGCCTTTCTGCTATATGCTGCTATTGAAGCACCGGCATTGCCGGATGAATCTTCATTTATATTTTTTATATGCGTCTCTTTCTGTGATTTCAAATATGACATTAAAACACGTGTTCCTCGATCTTTATAGGAGTAAGTTGGAGAAAAATAATCGAGTTTAAAAAATAAATCATCTGAACACTGGACGATTGGTGTTTCAACCTCTCCGAGGCTGAGCCATTTATTTACGTATGGAAAATTATCTTCAATATTGCCAGTATATTTTTGATCTGGAATAATTTCAAAGGGCTGATTGCATATTATACATCTTAATTCTTTACCTTTTCTTTCATGGCCATTAAAGCACTGTACTTTCATTACAGGCAATTGTATAAATAAATAAAATTCTATCTAAATGTTATTCAAACGCGCTATTAAATAATCTTAATTTCAATATAAATAATATATAATATAAATTTTATGAAGTATGAGATAAATATATCATTGTAAAAAACATTTAAATATAATAAAAATAAAAAATTGTAAGGCAAGACTGCCTTCACATGGAGGTGATCCATCCGCAGGTTCCCCTACGGATACCTTGTTACGACTTAACCCTCCTCACCGACATCAGATTTGATTTAATCCTCTCGAATTAAACCTCATCCAACACCAACTCGGATGGTTTGACGGGCGGTGTGTGCAAGGAGCAGGGGCATATTCACCGCGGGTTGTTGACCCGCGATTACTACGGAATCCAGATTCGTGAGGGCGAGTTACAGCCCTCAGTCCTAACTATGGACGGGTTTCGCGATTAGCTTCCTCTTTCGAGGTTGCAACGTATTGTCCCGTTCTTTGTAATGCGCGTGTAGCCCGGGAAATTCGGGGCGTACTGACCTGCCGTCGACCACTCCTTCCTCCAGCTTAGCGCTGGCGGTTTCTCTAAAGTGCACACATATTCCCATATGCATTTGCAATTAAAGATGTGGGTCTCGCTCGTTATCACACTTAAGTGAACGCCCTACGGTACGAGCTGACGACGGCCATGCACCACCTCTCCTGCTATCGAGTAAGCTCGTCAGGTTGACTCTCATCCACAGGTCGTTCCCGGTGAGTTTTCCGGCGTTGAATCCAATTAAACCGTACATTCCTCCCGTTGCGGTGCTCCCCCGCCAATTCCTTTAAGTTTCAGTCTTGCGACCATACTTCCCAAGCGATCCATTTAACACCTTCGCTCCGACACTGCCTTCCCTTAACGGAAAAGCAACATCAAATGGATAGTGTTTACAGCTAGGACTACCCGGGTATCTAATCCGGTTCGCTACCCTAGCCTTCGTTCCTTACCGTCAGATTCGTTCTAGTTAAACGCTTTCGCCACTGGTTGTCCTTCCGGGATTACAGGATTTTACCCCTACCCTAAAAGTACATTTAACCTCACCCGATCTCAAGTCTTGCAGTCTCTTCAGACTTTCTAGAGTTAAGCTTTAGGATTTATCTGAAGATTTACAAAACCGGCTACGAACGCTTTAGGCTCAATAAAAGTGACCACCACTTGTGCTGCGGGTGTTACCGCGGCGGCTGGCACCCGTCTTACCCAGCACTTATTCCTCATGCTTTTTAGGAATGAGAAAAGTCTTGGCTACGCCAAGACACTCAAGCTCCCTGTGTCGCGCTTTCGCGCATTGCACAATGTTCGCGCCTGCTGCGCCCCGTAGGGCCTGGACTTATGTCTCAGAGTCCATCTCCGGGCTACCCCTCCCAGGGCCCGTACCCGTCTGAGGCTAGGTGGTCCATTACACCACCTACTACCTGATAGGTCGCAGACTCATCCTTGAGCACCAGAGTTTTTATTGCATAAACATTCCAGTTTTATGCAATTATAAGGTATTACCTTCAGTTTCCCGAAGTTATCCCTTACTCAAGGGTAGATTATCCACGTGTTACTGAGCAGTATGCCGGCATCTTTCGATACCTTGACTCGCATGGCTTAGTCGGAACTTGATAGCAGTGGCCGCCGGCAGGATCAACCGGAGTTAATCCCACTTCCAATTTTATTTTATAAGAAATTAGCGGTCTTGCCTTACATATCGGAACCCATCATTATGATGAGAACTTCATCTGTTCCAACCCTGGATGATAAATTTCACATTAACACAGATTGTGTATATCCATTTATTAACTTAAGATTGGATTGTTGACTACTCTAAATCACATGGCAATATATAAGTATTTTCAATTTTCAAATTTATATAATAGATAATAAAATAATTATTTTATATAAAAAATTATTTATTCAAATATGATTATTGCTCAATTTTCCTTAATTTCACACGTTTATAAAGAGGTACTATCCAGTAAAAGAACATTGCAACCAACTCTCTGGAGGTCATTCAAAAATTCAGGGTAACTCTTATTTATTTTCTCAATATTGGCAATTTCACTGGGTGAATCAGCCACCAGAGCTGCTATTATAGATGACATGATCATTCTATGGTCATCAAAATCTATCAATCTGGGTTTCTTTATGATACCCTTATGTATGGATATGAACTCTTTATTCACTGAAATAGAGGCACCGAATGCCCTGCACATTTTTATAATGCCTGAGAGGCGATCCGATTCCTTAATTTTTAACCGCCCATAATTATATATATCCACTCCGGCTGTTGAAAAAATTCCTATTACAGAGATAATGGGCGCAAGATCTGGAGAAATTGAAGCATCAAGAGTGATCTTGTTTATTTCAGAAACTGGCGAAACTTCAATATAATCATTATATACATTTATCCCGGAATTGGCATTTAACAATTTTATAAGCATCATGTCTGGCTGTATGGAATTGGATGCAAGGTTGCCTATTCTTATCCTGCCCTTAAGAATTCCAAGAACAATAAAATATGATGCAGATGAATAATCGCCTTCTACCTGAATTGTATGTGGTTTGAAGCCATTAAACGATACACTGTAACTTTCATTGTATTCACTTATTGATATGCCAAAATCCTGAAGGCATTTAATTGTTATATCGGTATATTTTTTTGATACAGCATTTTTAAATAAAAATTTAGAATTTTCATAAAATGAATAATAAAATAACATGGCACTTATAAACTGTGAACTGGCGCTTCCGTCAATTTCGATCTGCATATTTTTTGCATTTCTTGCATCAATATCATAAAAATTATCGCTATTTTGGGAAAATTTTACATCAAGTTCCCCAAGGGCTTTGATGAGGGCACTTGCTGGCCGGGAAGCCAGGGATTGCTCACCAGTTATGGAAGTTTTACATTTTTTGCCTGAAAGCAGGCCAAGTGATAATCTATATGATGTTCCAGATTCACCAAAATACAGCTTTTCAGGACATACAAATTCAGGTATGATATGAATGTTTTTTTTATCATACTTAACTGTGGCTTTACATGCCTCTGCAACTTTTATTGCTATCAATTCATCATCAGAAAATGATAATCCATTCAGGGAAATTTCCTTGCCGGAAAATGCGGAATATAAAATATAACGCTGTGCATAGCTTTTTGATGATGGAGCATTGATATGGCCTCCTATGTTATTAGCAGTTATTCTTGCCTTCATTCCATTGTTATATCAATTCCATTATTATTAAATCTGCTCTTTATAAGTATGTGTGAATTAATATTAAACTTGCCAAATGCATTTTCCATAGTTTCTATATCATTAAAAATGCCGAAAATAGCAGGTCCTTTGCCACTCTGGCCGGCATAAATAGCTCCGTGGCTGAACATATAATTTACAAGTTTCCTGTTTCCTCCAATTTTTGATTCAAAAATATATCCATTAAGCATCATCGTTTCATAAACAAAGCCGCTGGAAAGCAATGCTTCAAGATGCATATAAAATTGGGCATATTTCGAGAGGTTGTTCACATTTAAACCGTAAGTTTTTCTCCTGTTTTTGCCATAGCCAATAAGCACATAATAATCATCCATTTTGCTTCTTGATATTAATTTATTATGAATGTTGTCTGTAACACACAATCCGCCATAATATGAAGATGAAAGATCATCTATGGCACCTGTTATTGATGTTTTGTTATATATGGAAGCCTCCGCTGAGAGTTTTAATATATCTTCATCACTGGCATTGATTCCATTAATTTTCAGAATGCCATAAACGATAGATAATGTCATTGCACTGCTGCTTTTTAATCCTCTTGCTGGTGGAATGCTGCTCCTAATTACAATTTTATAGTTATTGCTTATGGAATAAATATTTCTTATAAAATCTACTGTATCTTTTACTGGTTTAGAATTGAATTCATCCTTATGTGCTTCGTAAAGGTACGTAAGCATGGGCAGTTCAATAGAGGCCGCGGCACCCGTGCCATTAGAAAATGCACTGATTACTGAAATTCCCCCATTGGCCTTTATGATCATTAAATATTATCACCATATACTATTTATTTTTTAATAAGATAATTGATAAATTCTGAATAAGAAATGCTTATGTTATATAGCCGTTTGATAGTTTCTATGCCCTGGCCTATGAACATATCAAGCCCATTTACTGGATGCCCGCCATGTTTTTCGATTGCTTTCAAAAAAGCAGTTTTTTCAGGATTGTAAATGAGATCTATGCCAGTTGCCCCATCAAGAATTTTTGATTCAGGTACTGCCATTCTTGTATCGTGGCATGTTCCTAAAGGAGTACAGTTTATTATCACATCGTAGGCATTTATATCATCATATCCTATAATATTTGCATCTTCAATTTTTTTGGTTTGCGGATTTCTGGAGGCAATCTTAACGTCAGCACCATAATTTTTCTTAATTGCATAAAAAACTGTTCTTGCGGCACCACCTGTGCCCAGTATTATAACATTTTTTTTATCTAAATTTATTCCATTATTTTTCAATAAAAATAGAAAACCGGAATAATCACTGTTAAAGCCATATAGCTTTCCTGAGTCATTTTTGACCAGATTGATCGAACCTGTATTATCTGCAATTTCATCCATGCTTTGCATATATTTTGCCATAGACTGTTTGTATGGTGCCGTTATATTGAATCCAACCATATTTGCTGATGCAAATTCAATGAAATTATCAATATTGCACTCATCCAGATCTATTGAAAGGTAAATTGATGGCATATTATTGGCTTTAAAAAAGTTATTATAAATTCTCTGGCCGGCCGAATGTGTAACTGGCTTTCCAATTAAGCCAGAAATCAACATGTTTCACCACTGTACATATTGAGATACCTGCGTAAACTTGCAAAATCTATTCTATTTACCTCTGCATTTCCTTTATCAAGAAGCATGACCATGTTTAATGCCCCATTTTCAACCTTTTTATCATTTTTTATATATCTCAAAAGAGCATCAATCTCCAACGATTTAAAGTTTATTAAATCTATGCCATACCGTTTTGCTGCCTCTTTAAATAGATCGTAAAGAGGGGATGAATAACCAGCCTTATATGCTATGTAACTTTCTATTACCATGCCATTGGCTACTGCAGTACCGTGAGATATGGCATTATTGGAATAAGCCTCAATTGCATGGCCAATGGAATGGCCAAAATTTAACAGATAACGAATCTTTTGTTCATCGTAAAAATCTTTTGAAACAATATCCAGTTTAATTTTAATGCTTTTGGATATAATATTTGCCAGGCTGCCATAATTATGGATTGAATTTATATTATTTGCCATAAGGTAATCGAAAAGATTCCTATCGCCAATTACAGCCATTTTTAATGCCTCTGCCATGCCTTCCTTTAAAAGGGATGCAGGTGAATTAATAAGAAAATCTATATCATCTATAATTATATTCGGCTGGTAAAATGTTCCAATAACATTTTTTATGCCCATGAAATCTATTGCATTTTTGCCACCAATTGAACTATCAATTTGAGACAGCAATGTTGTTGGTATGGCTGTCAGATGGACACCACGTTTAAAAACAGAAGAAGAGTACCCAACCAGGTCTCCTAATGTTCCTCCTCCTATATATGCTATATTGTTATCCCTTTCCACATTTCTTTCTATTAATTTCCTGAGAATAAATGTAAAATAGCGCATGCTTTTTACGCTTTCTCCATCCTTCATATATATTTTATTGAAATTCATTTTATTGATCTTGGTTCGATACATGCCATTCACTGTTCTGCTCACAAATGCAAAATTCCCTGAAAAACCGGATGCCACATCATTGATAGTGGGCTCCATGGATGAACCTACATAAATTTTTAATGGAGCTCCCTCTATGTTTTTTTCAATTATCTCCATAAATTATAATGCTTAATTAATATTTTATATAATCGATTGAAAATTAGTGAAGTGAGGTATATTATTAAACCGAACAAAATTTATCGATTTTTGTACAGGATAGGAAGTTGGAATGCAGGATAATAATAAATAAAAAACACTAAATACCGATGATAATATTTCATGTCAATGATTGAAGATGAGTATCAAAAATGGGTAAATGGAAAAAATATCAGTATAGTTGATCTAGATATATCAAAAATAGAATCTTTTTTATTGGAGAAATATTCCAGCCTTGGCATCACATTGATGAGGGATTTAAAGCCACTGGAGGCATATTTTAAAATTGCAAAACTCAATAACTTTGCAAGCGCAATTCTAATAGAAAGGCCGGATATTATTGATAAAATATATAAATTTGTGGAGCGAGAGAAAGATGATATAAGTAAAATTGCTGCAAAAATAGGGGCAATTTATTTTGATTTAAGTATTTCATTCCCGGGTGGAATAAGCCTCAGCCTGACATTCCAGCCAGATTTATAAATATTATAAGAAAGGTGCAATTGCATTTTAAAATTTTTACGGACATTTCAATGAAATTTAAAAATTTATGCTATAGCTATAAAAAAATATAACTACATAGAATTTATTACATGGTATGCTTCAATTTGAAGATTACAGGCAAATCCTGCTGGAAAAGATCAATAAATTATACGGCATATCGAAAAATGATGTGGTAAATAACGGGGCATATGGAGATTTCACATTTAAAATATTCAGAATTAAGGAAGAACCTCAAAAAATACTGGAATCGATTCAAAAAACAGTGAAGGATGATTTTATTGAAAAGATAGAATTAAAAGAAAATTATATAAATTTTTATATAAAGCCATCATCTATGGCAAAAACAGTTTCAGATTCTATTGCACGTTTTGGCATCTATCCAAACACATTCCAGGATACGTCAAAGGCATTAATTGAACACACAAGCTCAAACCCAACAGGGCCAATACATGTTGGCAGAATAAGAAATTCTATAATTGGCGATTCAATATTCAGGATAGTGGAACGGTATGGCACAAGGTCATGCACACAGTACTTCGTTAACGATTCCGGAAAACAGGTAATTTCATTATACCTTGGCCATGTAAAATATCATTCAGGAGATGAAATGACTGTTTCAAATCTTCTTGATGGTTATCAGAAAATATATGATAATATCAGCAAAGATCCTGAAATAGGCAGAGAAGTCCAGAAATTAGATGAGCAGTATGAAAACGGCGATAGGGAACTCATAAGCAAGATACAGAAAACCGCCTCTATAGTACTTGATTCAATTAAGGATACACTTGCAAAGCTTGATATAAAAATATCAACCTATGTATGGGAATCCAATTTTTTAATTTATGGCGACGTGGAGAAAATGCTTAATAGCCTTTCTGATGAGCTTCTTATCGAAGGGAATGCGAAATATGTCAGGGTAGGAGATAGAAAAATATTCCTTACAAGGGAAGATGGAACATCCTTATATTTTGCAAGGGATCTGGTTTACCATGAGTTTAAGGCAGAAAATTTTGACTGGATTATCGATGTATTGGGAGAAGACCATAAAGAACATGCAAAGAATTTAAATTTTGTATTGAAGAATTATATGGACTTCCAGCCAAAAATTGATTTTGTATTTTACGGTTTTGTATCACTGGAATCAGGTAAAATGTCTACAAGAAAGGGCAACATAATCACAGTAAATGATCTTTATGACAGGGCACTGGAAGAATCAAGGGCAATAATTAAAATTAAAAGGCCGGGATATGCTGAAGATCTGGTTAATGATATCAGCAGTGCTGTGGCAACTTCATCAATAAGATATAATATAGTTAAAATAAATGCAAATAAACCGGTGACGTTCAGATGGAGCGAGGCCCTTAATTTTGAAGGCGATTCTGCTCCATTTATCATGTATGCATATGCAAGGGCAAGCAGCATTCTTGAAAAAACCGATGAACAGGGTGAGTTGTCAGACGATTATGATGAATATGAAAAAGCCCTGATCAAGGCTATTTATATGTATCCATATTACATTCAGGATGCTAAAGAATTCCTTAGGGCCGATATAATTGCCGGATATCTTCTATATCTGGTAAAATCATTTAATGAATTTTATCTGAATTGCCCCATACTTAATTCAGAATATATCAAAAAAAGAATAAAACTACTGCGCCTTTTTAAAATTACAATGGAGGATTCCTGCAGCCTGATTGGAATTAAGCTTTTAAATCAGATATAAGTTAAGGCTGTTATCTGTGGCTTAAACCTTTATAACTTATTTTTGTTAAAATTTCAGTGCAGTAAATGCCATACCAATAAATTTATAATTGAATCAAATATCCATTTTTATGGTTAAAACTAAAATCGTCGCAACTATAGGGCCATCAAGCTTTAACGAAGAACTATTAATCAAAATGGCAGAAAATGGGTTATCCACAATCAGAATAAATACAGCACATGTTGAGCCAGGATACATTACTGAAGTCAATAAAACTGTAATGAAAATTAATAAAGAACATGAAAAGAACATAGGCATAATGGTGGATTTGAAGGGACCAGAACTGAGGACAGGCATCTTCCAGGGCGATTCGCTGAAAATTGATGCCGGCAAGAAATATAGCATATCTGATAGTGGTGCGAAATCAGATATACAGATAAATTACAGAATTTCAGATTATATTGATTCTGGCACCATTATAGCCATTAATGATGGAAAGGTCAGGTTTAATGTAAATAACATTTCTTCCGGCATTATAATGGCCACAGCACTGGATAGTGGAAGCATCCGTAGCAGGTCAAGGGTAAATATACCTGGCAAGTATATAGAATTGGGAGTATTGACTGACAGGGATAAATTATTCCTGGACGAAGGGCTGAAAAATATGGTAAATTTCTATGCACTTTCCTTTGTACAGACCAGAGAAAATGTATACGAGCTGGAGGATTATATTTATGATAGGAAAGGCCAGGGATCTATAATCAGCAAGATTGAAACAAAGAGCGGTTATGATAATATAGAATCTATAGTCAGGGCCTCTGATTTTATAATGGTTGCAAGGGGCGATCTGGGTGTTGAGCTCCCGCTTACAGAGGTTGCCATGGCACAGAAACAGATAATTAAGATTTCACATAGATATGCTGTTCCAACGATAGTTGCAACCCAGATGTTAGAGTCCATGGTTAATTCAGATTCTCCGACAAGAGCCGAGGTATCTGATGTTACAAATGCCATAATTGACGATACCGATGCAGTGATGCTATCAGAAGAAACAGCAATCGGCAAATATCCTCTGGAAGCAGTATCCTATCTTTATAATATTTCCAGATTTGTTGAATCCCATAACATAGATTTTCCAGAACCTGAGAGCTTTTTCATGGACCCACTGGCGTTCTCTATTGCAAAAGGCGTAAGGATCATGTCCCAGACAATTGACGTAAATTCCATCATGGCTTTTACAAAATCAGGCCATACAGCAAGAATAGTATCTGCAATCAGGCCTGCCAAGGATATTTATGGAATTGTGCCTTCAGACTGGGTTGCAAGATATATTAACCTTATGAAGGGAATCACGCCTATAATAATACCGGAACAGGACCAGCAGTCCGATGATATATACAGATTGATTGAACACATTTCAATGCCCGGTGTAATAAAGCCAGGCGATAAAACCATAATTGTATCAGGATCGCCAGCACTTTATTTTGGTGGAACAAACAGCATCCGCGTAATTTCCATTGGAACATTTGTTGGAAGGGGGTATCCTGTTGGCAAAAGTGTTTCCGGAACTATAAATTATGGTGGAAATGGAACTGGAAACATAATACTTCTTGAAGAATATGACAGTTCAATAAACTTCAGCAAGTATGATGGCATTATAATAAAATCATCTGTAACAAACAGAATTATAGACCAGTTTATGAGATTGGGCAAAACACTTGTTTATGGCACAGAAATTACATCAAAAATTGATTCAAACAAAAAAATAAATATAGATGGTGATACAGGAATAATCACATATATAAATTAAAGATTTTTAAGTGCATCATTGTTTATGGTATTGATATACAGTGGTTTCCTTGAATAATCTATATAAACATTCTTTAATTTGAGGTATTCATTGATTCCATATATGCTGCCCTCGCCAGCCTGCCCTGTCATCCTGAATCCTGTATGGTATCCCTGTGAGGCTTCCGGGCCTGGCATGTTTATGTAAAGCTCTCCAAACCTTATTTTTTCCGATGCTTCAAGCATGAGGCCAGGATCCGATGTGAAAAGGTAGGATGCCAGACCATATTTAGAATCATTGGCCTTCTGGTAAAGTTCATCCATATCTGATACTTTTTCAGTACCTATAACAGGGCCAAAGATCTCATCCTGGAATAATGGTGAATCCTGCCTGACGTTTTCAAGTATTGTGGGCTCAAAGAAATAGCCATTGTTAAATTTGCCAGACAGTTCCGGTTTACTGCCGCCAAGTAGCACTTTATAGCCTTCTGCCTCTGCACTGCCCACTACTTTCTCCATGCCAGAAAGCGCACCACGGTTGATAAGAGGACCTATATCTGATGATTCAGGATTGCCAGTTTTAAGGCGTTTTGTAACCTCTATGAACTTCGACATAAATTTATCATATATGTCTTCGTGTATGTAAAGCCTCTCAGCTGCTATGCAGGACTGGCCTGCATTCAGATACTTGGCCCAGACAAGGCTTTTCAGGGCCCTATCCATATCCGCATCCTTCCATACCATGAATGGTGCCTTTCCACCAAGCTCAAGAATTAATTTTGCCATATTCTGTGATGCGTTCTGCATTATTCTCTGGCCAGTGGATGTGGAGCCGGTCATTGTAACCATTGAAACTTTTTTATGTTTGACAATATAATCTCCAATCTCAGAACCTTTGCCTGTTATTAAATTTAATACGCCATCTGGTATTCCAGCCTCAATAAATTTCTTTACTATCCATTCTGCTGTGAGTGGCGTGTCTGAGCTTGGCTTTAAAATAACAGTATTTCCAGTCAATAATGCTGGCGCCAATTTTCTTACAACCATTGCAGCAGGGAAATTCCAGGGAGTAATTGCAATAACTATGCCATAAGGAACCTTATACTGGAATATCTTCCTTGATGAACTTGAACCCTCAACTATGGTGCCGGTTAACTTCCTTTCAAATTCTGCATAATAATAAATCTGGTCAAGTACGCCATCCACCTCATCCACGGCTTCCCTTGTTATCTTTCCTACTTCCAGCGTAATGAGGTTTTCAAGTTCTCCCCTTTTCTCTTTTATCAGTTCAGCTGCTTTAAATAATATTTTTGAACGCTGCTGGGTACCAAGGGCGGACCATGCATCAAACGAATCTTCACATGAATCTATTGCACTGTCAACATCATCCTTTGTTGCTGCTGGAAATTTGGCTATAACTTCACCTGTACTTGGATTGTATTTATCTATTGTTGCTTTGCTAGAAGCATCCTGCCATTTGCCGTTTATATAAAGTTTCATAGTTATTAATTTTATTTTTATATTTAAGCCTATGCAATAAATCGCATAATAATATAACAATTAAAGAATAATTATAGACCAGCTATACTTTATTTCTGGATGATATGAAAAACAAAAAATTCAATTAGAGGCCGAAGCAGGCATTATTGCAATAGGCAGATGTTATGGAAATAGAATTGCAGCATAAAATAAAATATTGATGTTGCTATATTCGATTGAAAAAAGCCACTGCAAATATTTCAATAAATATATATATAAATAATCAATGCCATACAAGTAAATTACTGGTGATTATTGATGAACGATGGAGATTTCATAGAACTCAGTTTTGAAATGCGTGCGGGTCAGGATAAAAAATTAATATCAACTAGCAGTGAAGACGTTGCAAAAAAAGAAAATATTTTTGATGAAAAGAAGAAATATAAAAATGCTGTTATAATAATTGGCACTGAAGGCTTATTTAATGCAATTAATGATTCATTCAAGAAGGCAGAAATAGGAAAGGAATATGAGGTTGAGATTCCTGCCGCAGACGCCTATGGTGCGAGAGATAATAAGAACATTAAGGTTATTCCAATGAGGGAGTTCGAGAAAAATAAAATTAATCCTGAAGTTGGCAAGGAAGTAAATATAAATAATAAAGTTGGCAAAATACTTTCAGTCACACCGGGCAGGGTTCTTATTGATTATAACCATGAGCTTGCTGGAAAAACTCTTTATTATAAATATACAGTAATAAAGGTCATTACTGACATTAAAGAAAAAGTAAATGCTATAATTGATATGGATTATAACGATTCAGAGAACTTTGATGTAAAAATAGAGAATAACGTTATAAGCATTCAGATACCGGAAGAGGCAAAATTTGACATTAACTGGATCGATTCAAAATACAAAATTGTAAATGACCTTAGAAAATATATACCTGACAATGATATAGCATTGATAGAACTTTACAGGAAAAACGAAAAAGAAGAGAACAAAGTTGAAGATAAGCAGGAAAATGATAAGCCTGATGATTTAAAAGAAACCCAGTAATGTTAGATCTTAATAAATTTATTTCAGTTGTACTGGTTGAACCAAAATATCAGGGAAATATAGGTGCAGTTGCACGGTCTATGGCAAACAGTGGAATATCTGATCTTCGCATTGTTAAGACAAAAATAGAAAATGAAGCCATTTACAGATCGATGCATGGAAAATATATACTTGACAATGCAACAATTTTTGAAAATTTTGAGGATGCTATTGATGGATTTTCTGTAGTTGCAGGCACATCAGATATATCAAAATCAGGTGAAAAATTCAGTAGAGTACCGGTATCGCCTGAAACTTTCTGGAAGAAAGAGGGGCTAACAGGAAGGAAAATTGCCCTTGTATTTGGCAGGGAAGATAATGGCCTGCACAATAATGAACTTGCTAAATGCAATTTTTTTATAAAGATTATTGGCAGCCCAGGATATCCAGTATATAATTTATCACATGCTGTGGCGATTATACTTTATGAGATGATAAAATATAATTATGAAGGAAATTCAAACATTGTGCATGATATAATAGATGGCAATAAAACAATGGTCATGAGCAATAGAATAGAAGAACTGCTTACAGATATTAATTATGGCGATCCCCAGAAAAGGATATTGATGACAATGATCAACAGAATTATTGGAAGGGCAGATATTACAAATTCCGAATATTTCAAATTGATGGGAATATTGCGCCAGACTATAAAAAGGATAAAAAAATAAATTTTGCATAGGTTTATGAATTTATTGGCAATACAGTAATGATAAATAATGATATCTGTTCATAAGCGGATAGATGAGATACCGGTAAGCCCGTTTTTATTGAAAATAACACTGCTTTCTTCAATGGGCATATTTATGGATGGTTATGTGCTGACAATTTATTCTATAGCTATACTGTACATGAGGAATTATTTTCACCTTGTATCAGGCACACCATTTTACGTATACTATATAGCCTTCATGGGTTCATCACTCTTCATTGGAATGTTTTTTGGCAGCATAATTCTTGGGAATTTATCTGACAAATATGGAAGAAAGAAGATCTACGAATATGATCTGGTCATTACAATGGTTTTCCTTCTTTTAAGTGGATTTTCAACAAATATTGTTGAGTTTATTATTTTTGAAATCCTTGCTGGAGTTGGCATAGGGGCAGATTACCCTCTAAGTTCATCGATACAGGCAGAATTCTCGCCAAAAAAGAGCAGGGGGAAGTTTCTTGTATTTAACATATTTTCATGGACGCTGGGCGGCATAGCACTTTTGCTCATAGCAATACCAGTAATACTGTATACGCCTGCTGTACTGAACTGGAGGATACTTTATATTACTGGGGCGCTCATCCCGCTGTTTGTTATAATTTCAAGGCGCAATCTCCCGGAAAGCCCATTCTGGCTGGCAAGCAGAGGAAAAAAAGATGATGCAATTAAATCATCCAACATGGTAAGCAATTCTATCGGAATAAAGGTTGATGAATCACCGGAAGTTGAAAAAGGCAATTCCAGGATAAGAGATCTGTTTTCAAAAAAATATCTTTATTATACTATATTTGTTTCCATTGCATGGTTTTCTTATGATGTATCAAGTTATGGCGTCTGGGAATATACGCCATCTGCCTTTGCATACAGCGATTCAAATATAATTATGGTGGTACTAGCCACCCTTCTTGAGGAACTTCCAGTTTTCATTGGATTTCTTATATGCATGTATTATGTAGAAAAAACAGGCCGACGCAATCTTGAAATACTGGGTTTTGCAGGAGCAGCTGTTTCACTGGCAATATTTGCCATTATGTCAGATTTCATAGCTGTAGGGCTTCTCATAACGTTCTTTTCCTTTGCTACAATGCACCTTTTCCATAACATAGGGCCAACTAACCTTACATATGACTACCCGGCAGAAATATTTCCAACAAGAATAAGGGGTACTGCTATGGGATTTGCAACATCTGTATCAAGAATTGGTGCAATAGTGGGCACAATTGTTTTTCCTATAATTTTATTTACATTGCCATTTACCGATGTACTTATATTTCTTGTAGTTTTTGAATTAATTGGATTCAGCGTTACTTATAAATTTGCTCCTGAACCTAAAAATACATCGTTAGATTGAAGTAAATCAATTCAATAAATTTATTAATAAATTATCAATGAGGTTCTATGTCGATCAAAGTAGAGAGAAAGACTAACATACATCTAAAAGATGTGATAAATGACTTGCTTGAAAGATCGAGAGACAGCCAGGGAATCTTCTGGCGCGATATTGCCTCCCGTTTAAATGCTTCAAGAAACCACTATGCAGCTGTTAACCTTGGCAAACTTGACAGGTTTACAGAGGATGGGGAAACTATAGTTATACCTGGGACCCTCCTTTCTTCCGGTGTACTGCATAAAAAGATAAAAATTTCAGCATTGAAGATAAGTGAAAGGGCAAGATCAAAGCTTTCAGAGTCAGGCAGTGAATTTATAGAGTTAATGGAACTTGCAAAAGAAAATCCTAAAGGCACTGATTTAAAAATTATAAAGTGATAGAAATGATATATATAGATGCTGAAAATCATATTTATGGAAGATTATCAACCTATGTTGCAAAACAGTTGCTGAATGGAGAGGATGTTGTTATAGTCAATGCCTCGAAAGTGGCAATTACTGGCACCAGAAAGTTTATTCTCGAGAAATTCAACCATAGAAGAAATATTGGAAGTGTGAGAAAGGGCCCATACTATCCAAGGACACCTGAACAGATCCTGAGAAGGTCAATAAGCAATATGCTTCCAATCAAGAAAACTAAAGGGCTTGATGCATTGAAAAAATGCAAGGTTTATAGCAATATTCCTGCATCATTGAAGGATGTGTCATTTGTGAAGGTAGATAAGGCAATTAATATAAATTCAACCGGGTATATCACTCTTGGCGATATATCAAAGATACTGGGTGAGAATAATGGGCAATGAAATATTGACAATCGGAAAGAGAAAAACAGCTATTGCCAGAGCCATTACAAGAAAGGGAACTGGCAAGATTCTTATAAATGGCAAACCAGTGGAGCTTTATCCAATAGCATTATTGAGAAATAAGTTGATGGAGCCACTTAAAATACTGGAAGACCGTGCAAATGAAATAGATATAGAGATAAAAGTAAGTGGCGGTGGCAATACCGGTCAAACAGATGCTTCAAGGACTGCAATGGCAAAAGGCATAGTTAAATATTTTGCTGATGACCATGAGCTGGAAAACACTATAAGGACATATGATAGAACCATGCTCGTAAATGACATAAGAAGAAAAATGCCGAAGAAACCTATGGGCAGTGGTGCAAGAGCAAAGAGGCAGAAATCATACAGGTGATATCATGATTATACCCGTAAGATGTTTTAGCTGTGGCAAGGTTGTTGCCTCAGATTACGTAAAATTTGTTGAAGAATCCAAAAAGTATAGAAAAGAAACGGGCCATGATCCATCAGGAGCAGAAAAATCCAGAATGCTTGATGAACTTGGCGTTGACAGGTACTGCTGCAGGAGAATGATACTTTCAAATGCAGATCTTCTTGGCGAAATAATTTCTTATTCATAATTTTTTAGAAATATAATTTTATTTTATAATTAATATACAAGTTATAAGTGATTTTTAACAATTTTTATATCCTATTTTGCCATTTCATTAAAAGAGGGACCGTGGGGTAGCTTGGTATCCTACCAGCTTGGGGTGTTGGTGACTCCGATTCAAATTCGGACGGTCCCATTCATATAAACGGCATAGCTGATGAAGATAAATACGCTTCAAGATAAAGTAATAACCATATCTATAAACACGGCCTTTAAGATTTTTGTATTAAAATACTTTGAATATAATTTATATATATTTAAAATCCTCGCCAGAATAGAATTGCATGAAAAAAATGGCAGCAACTACTATTATGCTTTTATTTATTTAATATTAAATACTGTTTATTATTAATTGATTTAATGATAGTCTATACATTATGAGAGAACTGTATATATAACACCTTTTTCGCTGTAAAGCCTGTTTTCAGCCTCATCAAATACAACACTGTGAATGCCATCAATTACACTGTCTGTTACCTCTAATCCTCTGTGCGCTGGCAAACAGTGCATGAATATATAATTCTTATCTGCTAAATCTGTTAACTCATCGTTAATCTGGAATCCATTGAACAGTTTTTCTTTTGTTTCCCTTTCTTTCTCTTCCCCCATAGAAACCCAAACATCGGTATAAACAATATCTGCTGAATCAATAGCACTCTGGGGGCTATGCACTATTTCAATTCTGCTTCCTGTTTTCAATGCTATATCCTTTGCGCTGAATATGATGTCTTTGTCAGGTTCGTGGTGCTCAGGAGTTGCGACAGATATATCAATGCCCAGGACAGCAGCCCCGAGTATCAGAGAATTTGCCATATTGTTGCCATCTCCAATGTATGCCATTTTCAAACCTTGCAATTTATTTTTTTTCTCGTATATGGTCATAAAATCGGCAACAATCTGCATGGGATGCTCCCTGTTATCCAGTGCATTTAATACCGGTACAGTAGCATTTCTTGCAAGTTCAAGCACATTTCTGTAATCGAATGCCCTGTAAGAAATGACATCTACAAACTTTGACATTACCTTTGCAGTATCTCCAATTGTTTCTCCATCACCAAGATGCATATCTTTGGGGCTGAGATAAATCGCATGGCCATTGAGCTGCTCCATTGCTGCCTCAAGTGAAATCCTGGTTCTCGTACTGGGCTTCTCAAATATCATGCCAAGAATTTTTTTGCTGGAAAACTGTACTTTCCTATCTTTCTTTAATTTTATTGATAGATTTATTATATCCTCTAAATCATTTTTCATGTCCAAAACTGATAAGATGTCTCTTTTCATAATACTATAGAAAAATAGTAAATTTAAAACTTTTTATTGATTAAATCTGTATACAGGTTTATAGCTGCCCTTGACCCATCACCAACGGCAGTTGCAATCTGTTCCTCGCTGCCTGATAAAACATCTCCAGCGCCATATATTCCAGCAATATTTGTCCTTCCCTTCTCGTCGCCGATAATGAAGCCATGTGCATCAAGCTTAACACCAATATTCTTAAGAAAACTGGTCTGTGGGATCACGCCGATATATACAAATACACCATCAACATCCATTGACTTTTCCTCTCCATTGCTGGTATCTTTATATTTGATGCCAGTCAATTTTTTTCCGTCTCCAGTGAATTCCTCAGTTTCAGCATTAAGAATGAATGGGATTTTTTTCTCATCAAGTGATTTTATATATGCTTCTTCACATTTCTTAATCTTTGAATGTGCTATGAGTGAGACTTTGCCTGCTATGCCATCAAGGTACAGTGCCGATATGGCACCTGAATTGCCACCACCAATAACAGCCACATTCTTTCCTTTAAACAGATATCCATCGCATGTAGAACAGTAGGATATTCCCTTTCCATAATATTCGTCCTCACCCTTTACATTCATCTTTTTATGGGATGTCCCCGTCGTTACTATTATAGCCCTTGCAGTGAATTCAGAACGGTTCGTAATTATTTTGAATTTATTTCCAACCTTCTGGATATCGCGTACTTCAATTTCAGTTATAATTTTCCCATATTCAGCATAATGTTTCCTGAATTCCTCGGCAAGGTCTGAACCCTGTATGGCCTTAAACCCAAGATAATTTTCTACCAGTGGTGATACGCCTGTGTTTCCTCCGGGCACTGCTTCTTTCTCAAGAATTGCAACGCTCAATCCGGCCCTTTTAATGTAAATTCCAGCAGAATATCCGGCTGCGCCTGCTCCAATAATAATAACATCATAATCTGTTTCATAATTTCTTTCGCCTGAATTAATATTAAATTGCATCATTTTTATCACCAATAAATTATAGTAAAATTATATTTAAACTTTTGAAAAATAAAAAAAATACGATCTGTTTAATAGCCGCCTGGCATGCTTCCTGGCATGCCGCCACCCATGCCACCGGCTGGTGGTGCTGATTTTTTGCTTGCTATTACATCATCTATTCTCAATATCATTGTTGCAACTTCAACGGCACTTTCAATTGCATGTGTTTTTACTCTGTATGTATCGAAAACACCGGCTTTCAGCATATCAGATATCTTGTTTTCATTCATATCCACACCATATGCTTTGTTTCCCTTCTCATGCTCGGATTTAAGTGATATCAGTGTGTTGATAGGATCCATGCCTGCATTCTCTGCTAGTGTCCTTGGTATAATTTCAAGGGCTTTGGCAAATGCCTCTATTGAAAGCTGTTCTCTGCCACCAACGCTGTTTGAATAGCTTCTTAATTTCATTGCAAGCTCAGCCTCTATAGCTCCACCGCCTGGAAGGTATTTTCCATCTTCCTTTGTTATGGCAACTACTCTGATTGCGTCGTTAAGTGCTCTTTCAATTTCATCAACAACATGCTCTGTTCCTCCCCTGATCAATATATCTACTGCTTTTGGGTTCTCACAGCCAGTTACAAATGTCATCCTGTCATCGCCGATCTTTTTCTCCTCAACAGTTTCAGCTTTTCCAAGCGTGTCTGGAGTTATATCATCAAGGTCGGTAACCATTTTTGCACCTGTTGCCTTTGCAAGTTTCTCCATATCACTCTGCTTTACTCTTCTTACTGCATATATTCCATATTTTGCAAGGTAATACTGTACAGTATCATCTATGCCCTTCTGGCACAGTACAACTGTTGCACCGGATTTCTTAACCTTTTCAGCAAGTGATTTTAATGTATCGCTTTCCTGGTCAAGGAATTCCTGAATTTTTGATGGGTCGTTGATCTGGACCTTTGCATCTATTTCTGTCTTTTTTATTTCAAGTGCTGAGTTTATCAACGCAATCTTTGCATCTTTTACAACAGATGGCATTTTAGAATGCACCTTTTCCTTGTCTATAATAAGCCCCTTGATAAATTTAGTATCAGCTGCACTGCCGCCACTTTTCTTATCTACTTTAATATTTGCAGTGTCAACAGTAATTTTATTGTCTACTGTTTCACTGACTGAATCTATGGCCTTGACTACAAGGTCTGCAAGAAATTCTGGTTCAACTCCTGTGTTTTTTCCAGATAATGCAGTGATTGCAACCTTTCTTAACATTGCATCGTCCTTTGCCTTTACAGCCATTTCTGCCAGCTGTTTTTTAGATTCTTCGGCAGCCAGATGGTATCCATCAGCTATAATTGTAGAATGCACACCCTGATCAAGGAGTGCTTCTGCCTGTTTTAAAAGCTCACCGGCAAGCACAACAACTGTGGTAGTTCCATCGCCTACAGCAGTATCCTGTGATTTTGATGCTTCAACAATCATTTTTGCAGTTGGGTG
>JAVYST010000002.1:0-71596 GCA_038729085.1 Ferroplasma sp.
TATCGATAAAATAAAGAATAATATGTAGCCAATAGAGGATTTTATTGATATAATAATCAATAACATAAATAAGCACTGATGTATCATAGTAATAGTAATGAAAGCAAATGAGGTTCTGAATCTTTTGAGGTGGTGATTTCAGATATTGGAAATGCCAAACTTGATTCAGAAGAAGTGTTTGAAGACATTGCTTCCATGCTTCACTGCTATTCAATGAAAATGTATTCAAAAAGAGGGAAGCATTCGATCGAAGTGGGATATGAAAGCAATAAGGACTGAACAGGTTCATCTAGATGAAAATGCGGTTATTTCGAAGCTGTGCCATCTATCAAAGAATCTATATAATCAGGCAAATTATATTTTGAGGCAGCAATTCATAAAACAGGAAAAGCAGGCAAGTTATTATGATCTAATAAAGAAATTTCAGGTTCCATCAGATAAGGATGAATACAATAATTACCAGAAGCTCCCTGCAAAGACAGGAGAATGGATTATAAAGAAAGCAAAAGAATCATGGAATTCATTCTTCAAGGCATATAAGGTATACAGGAAGCACCCTGCCCTGTTCACAGGGAAGCCAGCCATCCCTAAATATAAATCTAAGGATGGCGAATTCATGCTCATATTCACGAATCAGCAGTGCAGAATAAAGGATGGTATATTGAAATTCCCAAAGAATATCGGATTGGAGGTAAAAACAAGGTTAAAAGAAGAAATTGATTTAAGGGAAGTTCGTATAGTTCCAATTGGAACTGGATATAATATAGAGATCGTGTATAGAATTGAAATTTCAAATATAGTAGCAGGGAACAATAATATAATGGGCATAGACATAGGTGTTGAGAATATCGCAGCTATTGCAGATAATATTTCTAAGCAGGGGATTATTATCAAGGGCGGTTTCTTGAAGTCGATGAATCAATATTTCAACAAAGAATATGCGCATTTAAAATCTATAAGTGACAGGCAGGTCGGATTCCTACTTACTAAAAGAGAAAAGAAACTCTTCCAAAAGAGAAATAGAAAAATAAAGAATGCAATGCATACAGTTTCCCGCAGGATCATTGATTATGCTTTATCGAAGAACATCGATACGATTGTTATAGGGCATATTGGTGGGTGGAAGCAGTCTGTAAATATGGGAAAGAAAAGCAATCAGAACTTTGCCCAGATACCGTTTAACATGCTTATCGATCAGATAAAATACAAAGATGAGGAACATGGAATTGACGTAATTATAATAGATGAAGCTTACACATAGAAATGTTCATTCCTTGATAATGAGAGCATAGAACATCATGATATATATGCTGGAAAAAGGATAAAGCGTGGGCTGTTCAAAACATCAAAAGGCATATTGATCAATGCAGATCTGAATGCAGCCTATAACATGATAAGAAAGGCATTCCCGGAATCATTCGAGGACGGGATAGAGGGTGTAGGGTTGCACCCAGGAAGTTTAAGCATCGGACAGATGACAACTTCCAAAGGTGGATGTTAACATGGTTAACAGAAACCATAACCTAGCATTTAATTTCATTATAATTATTCCCATGTATCCAATAAAAATGCAAAAATTAATATATAGAAATTATGTTAACCTATTATGGTTATTAATGGATATGTAATATTGATTATTGCATTAATTGACGGTTTGCTTTTCGGCCTCGCAATAAAAAAAGCTCTTGTCTCAATAATATTGGTAATTATTGCGCTTGTATTGGCCGCTTATGCAGGGTTAAGTTTTGTGCCAAAAGTATCTGCTTCAGCTATATTGTCTGATATTGAGTCATATATGGCTGATAATATAACAAAGATTCCTGGGCTCTTGCATCTTGGTGGTATTGGCTCACTTACTCTGGTCAGCGTATTATTTATAGTAGGCCTTGGCCTAGGAATATGGAAGGGATAAATTTTTAAAAATTATATTTTTTTAAGATTTCTGGAAACGAATCAAGATAAAAGAAGTTGGTATTGAAATGGCCTGTGTCATATTCTTTGAAGTAATGTGATACGTTATTTTTTTCCAGAAAATTATGAATCATATTCATTCCTATATCAATTCGGAATTCATCTTTATTTCCAGTCTGTAAAATTACAGTTTGTTTTTTCAGGGCTTTTATATTTTCCTTTATTGCATTTACCGGATCTAACTTAAGCCATTTTTTCCATACATCATTATCAATTTCTCCAATATCCTCTTTGAATGGAAGCTTAAAATTTTTTCCCTCTGGCGAGTAAAATGCCGACATGGCTATTACATTATAAGTGGTCAGGTCATCCTGGGAATTTATAAAAGAAGAACGATATTTTTGAATAAATTCTTCAAGCCCATTTTTTTTAATTGTTTTGAATGCTACGCCAAAATCGGGAAGATATGAATATGGAAAATATGAATCACCAGAGATATCAATGAAACCGTTAAAAATATCAGGATACTTTAATGCTAATGAAATGGAGCCAAAGCCTCCAGAAGATTTTCCAAACAGATATATATCACGGTTGCCATATTTTGAATTAATATAATCTAAAACATCATCTTTTATAAAATCTTCATAGTTTCCAACTGCTGAAGAATTTACAAATTGGTTTCCACCAAATGCAGTCATTGTATCAGGCAAAATTATTATGAAGCTGTATTTCTCATGCAATGATTCTAAAACATTGAGAAAGTCAATAGATGTATAGCTTCTGTTCAAAAAACTGTATGAGCTGCCATAAAATCCGGGAAGCCCAATCATGACAGGTGTTCTGGCATTGGCGTTATTTTCAATGCATGTTATCTCTCTGATAGCAGGGTCGCCGGGCGCATTGCCACGCAGGGACCTGGCATCTATTTTATCGCTGCTTATTTTAACCATTAATAGCAATATATAGATTATTAAATAACATTGTGGTAAAATTTTTTTAAAGCCTTAAAATAATTTCCTCTGTTTTCTATCCTGTTCATATTTCCATTCCTCTGATTCCCTGGTGCAATCAATTCCATATTTCAAACAGAGTGATTGAATTTTGCTTGAAATATCCAACCACCAGCCTTTTTCTGTAACCATGTAGCCAGTACCTTCCATATACTTTGATGGCCCATTGTAATTCTGGTAGCTATCGTATATTATCCGTATTTTGTTTGATGAACAGAATTTTATAATGCCTTCAATTTCCTCGATGTTATCATTTAAATTCCTGATTATTGGGCCAAGGTAAAGCCATACAGCGATGCCATTATCGGATAATTTCTTTATTGCCTTCAATCGTGATTCTGGAGATGGAGCAAATGGCTCAATAAGTGCTGCTATTGAATTGTTAAGTGTTGTAACTGTTATTCCAATATCAATCATTTTTTTATACTTTATAAAAGTTTTAATGTCTTTAATAACCATGGGCGATTTTGTCTGGATAGTAACATGAAAACCGTTGAGCGCAAGAAGCCTTATTCCCTCGCCGGCCAATCCATATTTCCTTTCTATGAACTGGTATGGATCTGTTATTGTAGAGATGCCAACAATTCCACGTTTCAGCCCCGGCATTTCCTGTTTCAATTTTGTTATAATATTTGTTCTGGCATAAACTATATTTCCCCAGCTGGAAGATGCATCAGAAGGGGCCATATCAATTGCATAACAGTAACGGCAACCATGAAAACAGCCAAGATATGGATTATATGCATAATCTAATTCCTTCATGCCAGATTTTCCAAGGGCATGCTTTGCCTCAATTTCCCTTATTTCTATATTTCTTGGCATATGCATCAATAATTATCCAGATTTGATTCAAGGTATTTGACATTGTTGGATTTTGCCTTCCATTTGCCAATATCAACCTTTGTAAATTTGCCCACATAAGCAATAGCATCATAAATTGTATCAAATTTATGCGGTTCAGATTTCAACAGCTCCCTTACATTTTCCCTTACAAACCAGACTCCAATTGGAAGATTAAAACCAGGATAAATTTCCCGCCAGAGTATTGCAGAACCGGTTCTCCTTAAATTTTCAAATTTTTCCGCAACTGCAAGCCTTGATGAATAATAGCAGCCGCCAATATCTGGATATGTTTTTCTTCCATGATAGCCCTCATAATCAAGTTCCAGTTCTACATTGCTCCCAAAATTATTCCATGTACTTCCGGGAAACCATGATTCACCCCATTCAAACATCCAGTTGCCAGGGCAGAGTATAGCTATGAATAGATTGCCATCCACACTTCGAATGAAAACAAGAAACTGGTCAATATCACGATAATCCTTAATTCTGTCAACCATATAATCAGAAACAGATTTGTCCGATGCAGTTATTGACCATCTTGTTGGCACAATTTTTCTTTTCCTGCCTGTGCCAAGTGAGCCAATACTCAGGGCCTTTGATATTCCATTTATGCCAATGCCGCTCTTATATAAATCTATAATTCCATCAGATGCTTTCAGATCACGGTCGTAAAGGGTTTTCTCCATTCTCCTGTCTGGCTTGATATTTCCATAAGATATTTTTGAAAGTGGCGATGATGGGCCCATAGGTGTAATATTTTCGTCAAGGACCATATCTGTATTAAAATGCCGGGTTACCTCCATTTCCACATCCACGGGCATGGAAGATAAAGAGGCTAGCTGGATATCCTGAAGCCTGTAATCTGGATTTGCTGCACTTTCAATATTAAATTTCAGGCCACCGCGAAGAAGGGAAAGCCGGGTTGATAAAAAATCATTCATGCCCATGGAAAGCCATTTCTTTTCATCTTCAAAATACGAAGTATCGCCAGTATACGGTGGCGTTGAGGGATAAACTGTAATTTTTGGATAGCCATACCTGCCTACAAAAATTGAAGGAGGTGTTGTCCCATTGATTTTTGTACCTGTGAATGAATATATTTTTTTTACAGTTCCTGTTACAGATACAGGGCAGTATGAGAGCCCACACAACATCTTTGCTCCACGGCAACGTACGCATAATGAGGGCGGAATTTTAACCAGTTTTTTTGGCATAATATTCATAACCATGGCATATATTTAAATTATCCTGAATAGAAATTTTATTCATCCTTCAATGTTATTTCTACAACACATTTATTGTCTCCATCTGGAAAATTTTCCATTAGCTTAAAATTGTTGCTCAATGAATCATGCAGCATTGATTTCTCAAGAGATCCACATACAATATCCTTATTGTTTTTAGCCAGCTCATAAAATACGCAGTTATGCCTGACTATTTTTACAGTATCTTCATCAACCTCAACTTTTGCATAATATCCCAATTTATTCAATATGCCAACATATTGGTTAATTTTTTCAATTTTATGTTCTCTTGAAAGCGATTTCAATGACATATCATCAGGCGTAATATTGTGGATCATCTTGTCTGCTATCTTCATCAAAATTTTATTCAGTTTAGGTGTTCCTATCTCGCTTTCAATTTCCTGCAAAAGCATTGATGAAAAGTTAATATACTGTTTTGGAAAAATCTGCATGCCCTCCTTTGTTAACTTATAATATTTTTTAGGCCTTCCGGCTTTTGCCTTTACAAAGTAAGAAGCAACAAGATTATGCAGCTCTAAATATTCAATATGTTCCTTTACTGCATTTTTATTAATTTTCATGAGAATAGATAACTGGTCAAGAGTTTTATCATCAAATAGAAGTGAATTTAATATGGCACTTTTACTGCTGCCCAGATAGTCATTTATAATTTCATCCATACAACCACTCATATATATTCATAACTTATATTTATATTTATATGTACTTTAGTTACTTTATACATTATAAAATGTTTAAATACCAATTTGCAATGATATTGTAATGGTTAATACAGTACTTGAAGTTAAAAATTTACATGCAGAGGTAGAAGGCAAGGAAATACTGAAAGGAGTAAACCTTACCATAAATTCAGGAGAAATACATGCATTGATGGGGCCTAATGGTGCAGGAAAAAGTACTCTTGGGGAAGTTCTCATCGGCCATCCAAATTATAAGGTTACAGAAGGAAATATACTTATAAATGGGAAGGACATAACAGGTGCAGCTCCTGAAGACAGGGCAAAAGCTGGCCTGTTCCTGGCATTTCAGAATCCAATAACTGTCAGCGGTGTAAAGATTTCAACATTTTTAAGGACAGCATATAATAATTTATATCCTGATAAGAAAATGCCCCTAAAAGATTTCTTTGACCTGGTTAAGGAAGTTATGCATGATGTTGGCATGAATGAATCTTTTATCACCAGATATATAAATGACGGTTTCTCTGGGGGAGAAAGAAAGAGATTTGAGGTACTTCAGATGGTTATATTGAAGCCTAAAATAGTTATTCTGGATGAAATAGACTCTGGACTTGATGTCGATGCATTAAAACTTGTATCAGCAGAAATAAAAAAAATGTATAATGAACATGTAGGTTTTCTGATAATTACACATTACCAGAGAATTTTAAGGGATATAGATCCTGAATTTGTCCATGTATTAAAAGATGGAAAAATTGTCATGAATGGGAACAATAGCATATCCAAAAGAATAGAAACCGATGGGTATGACTGGATAAAGGAGTGATAAAAATGGAAGATTACAGCAAGGATGAGGAAATAGAAAAATTAACGGAAAGCCTGAAACACAATAATAAGTCAGATTACGAATTTCACGATAGGATAAATCCAGTATATTCAACTGGAATAGGCCTCAATAAAAAAATCGTAGAAGAAATATCAGATATTAAAAAAGAACCTGACTGGATGAGAAGAAGCAGGTTAAAAGCACTCGAAATATTTCTATCAAAGCCACTCCCAACATGGGGGCCTGACCTTTCTGGAATTGAGTTTGATAAACTTACATACTATACAAAACCTGGTGAATCAAAAGCCAAAAACTGGGAAGATGTGCCGGATAAGATAAAGGATACTTTCAATAAACTTGGAATTCCCCAGATGGAACAGAAATATCTTGCAGGATCTGTAGCACAGTATGATTCTGAGGGAGTTTATGGCAGCCTCAGAAAGGAATGGGAAGATAAAGGCGTCATATTTACCGATCTTGATACAGCAATACAGGAACACCCAGACCTTGTAAAGGATTATTACTGCAAAGCAATTCCAGCAAGCGATAATAAGTTTGCAGCATTAAATGGAGCAGTCTGGTCAGGCGGATCTTTTCTGTATGTTCCAAGGGATGTACATATAGATATGCCTTTACAGACATATTTCCGTTTGAATGGTGAGCAAAGTGGACAGTTCGAACATACAATAGTTGTGGCAGATGAGGGTGCGAAAGTCCATTATATCGAAGGCTGCACTGCACCAAAGTACAATACAAGCTCATTGCATACAGCCATTGTGGAAATATATGCAAGGAAGAACTCGGATGTAAAATACACAAGTGTCCAGAACTGGTCAGATTCGGTTTATAATCTTCCTGTGAAGAGAGCATGGGTAGATGAAAATGCACATATGGATTGGGTAACTGGTGAACTCGGGTCTAAAGTTACAATGATTTATCCATCATCATATCTCAGGGGGAGATTTGCATCCACATCTAACCTTCAGATAACGTTGGCAACGAAGGGCACATTCAAGGATGCTGGAGGAAAAGCTCTTCACCTGGCACCTGATACAACGTCGAGAATTGTATCAAAGTCAATAAGCCTTGATGATGGTTTAACAGCATACCGTGGCCTTGTAAGGATGAATGAAGGTGCAAAACGTGCCAGAAGCCATGTACAGTGTGATGCCTTGCTTATTAACAGTGAGTCTAAAAACTATACATATCCTTACGATGAGATATATGAGCCAACTGCTGAATTCAGCCATGAAGCAACTGTTGGAAAGATTGGAACCGACGAACTTACCTATCTGCGGTCCAGAGGCCTGAGCGAGGATGAAGCATCATCTATGATTGTCCTTGGCTTTATGGATGATATAATGAAGGAAATACCCATGGAATTTGCTGTTGAGATGAACAGGCTTGTTAAGCTCGAAATGTCCAAAATGGGTGCAGTAGGATAAATTTATATTTATTTTAGGTGATTATAATGATTGAAAATTATTTAGACACAATTAACAGGAGATTTAAGGAGTTTGATATTGAATACAGGAAACAGGCTTATATAAATTATCTGAAGTATCCTGAACCGCCGTACAAGGAAAGCCCTGACAGAAAGGAATATGTACATATAACAGGTGAGGAACTTGACAGAATGGCTTATGGTGAATTATCTGTTTCAA
The DNA here is from genome assembly GCA_038729085.1 of Ferroplasma sp. Classification (GTDB taxonomy): domain Archaea; phylum Thermoplasmatota; class Thermoplasmata; order Thermoplasmatales; family Thermoplasmataceae; genus Ferroplasma. Next base: position 8,200 of record JAVYST010000002.1, read on the forward strand.
TTAAAAAAGAAATAAAGAACGATGTTGGCTATGACCTTACAGTCACTGATTCAGATTTTATCATAAAGGGAAATAAAAAAGATGTTTATATATCTGACATGAAAAAAGCATTTATTGAAAAGAATGAACTTTTTAAAAAATATGCCGATACAGAATTGGGGCGATACAACAGAGAATATCTGATAAATTTTTCATATGAAAATGGTTATTTTATCTATATTCCAGATAATACAACAACTGAAATTAGAATAAATTCCATTCAGGATTCCAATTCATCATTTTCTTTCAAGAATGTTATTATAGCCGGAAAAAACTCGAAAGTTGAGATTACAGACATATATGAAAAGAACGGAAATGGAAATGGAGTGCATGGAAGAAATATATATTTATTCTGCGAAGAAAATTCCTCAGTAAATTACAATTATATCCAGAATGAGGGAACAGATACTGTCAATCTTACCTATGTAAGGCCTGTTCTTTATAAAGATGCTGCGATACGCATTATTGATGTTAATGCAGGATCAAAAAAGGTATTTTACAATCATGAAAGCATAATGCATGATAATACCAGCATGCATTCATACGGCATCAATATATCACGGGGTGGCCAGGAAATGGATATATGGGATTCAAGCCTCCAGTATGGGAAATATTCAAATTGCGAGATAACAATAAAGGGAATTGTATTTGACCATAGCTCAACCATGCATCGCGGAAATATAGACATGGAACCTGAAGCGGTTAAATCATCCGGTTTTTACGGCTCTGCAATACTTCTCATGTCGGAAAATGGGAAGGGCAATTCCAAGCCCGCATTATTAATTAAAAATAATGATACAAAATCGAAACATTCATCCTCAATATCCAGTATAGATCCTGAACAGATATTTTACCTTCGATCCAGGGGATTATCAGAAAACGATGCAAAAACACTCATAATAAATGGATTTGTAGGATATGTAGAAGATGTAACAGAAAATAAATTCTTTAAAAATAAAGTTTCAGAACTTCTAAAATTAAATTAATTATTTGTGGTTAAATTGCTTTTTTTGATGAAAATTTAATATAATCTATTGTAGCATCTATTATTCTGCTTTTTACCATTGCCGGGCTTCTCCATTTGAACAGCGAAGGCTCAAGGTAGCATGCAAGTGCACATTTATTGCAGCTTCTGTATGGTTCCCAGTTATAAGAATTCCAGGCCTTTTTTATATCTATATCCCAGATGTAATTTGATCCGGAATATTCATTTATTATATAACATGGAGTGACAACCCTTCCCTGAGGATCTATATTTATGGTAAGCCATGGCCTGCATTCCCATTTTATGCCCTCAAACCATGATTTTTTTATTGATTCAAAATATTCCAACGTATTCATTATTTGCATACCGCTCTTCTTCTGGTCTATTAAGTAATTAATTGCATCAAGCAGTTTATCTTTATCAGGTGAAATTTTTTCTGCGGTAGAATAATCATATTCTATCTGAAAATTAACACTTATATCATTCTGGTTAGCAATATCAATAAAATCGCTGACATTGCTGATATTATCCCTCGTTATTGTAGAACTCATTGCTAGTGGGACATAATTATGGGCTTTTTTAATACTTCTTATAGCATGCTCATATGATCCGGAAACCCCTCGCATATTATCATGTATTTCCTTTCTGCCGTCAATGGATACAAAGAGAAAATCCAGATACTTTGCTATAGAATCTATTTTTTTGTCAAGAAGCCACCCATTTGTAACCATTGATGTGTGAAACCTTTTATGGCTTTCCATGAGTATATCAGCAATATCATGCCTTAGCAAGGGCTCGCCACCCTCAAAGCCAAGGTATGAAACACCACCTTCCACAAGCTTATCCATCATCAATATTTCCTGCCTTAAATCTAAAAGTGATTCGTCCTGCCTTCTCCAGAAAGGGCACATTTTACACCTCAAATTGCATTCATACAATAATTTATGCCCTGCGATAGTTGGAAGCTTTGGGTTCCTCACTCTGGACATATTTCTCTTTATTGATCTTAAAACCACAGCCTTGTATACAGACATTCAAATCACTATATACCAATTGATAAAGGTATATAATACTATTTAAATTGGGCCATCTTTATATGAAGTGGCTGCTGATTGCTTTCTCTCTTTGATTTTGGTTTCAAGGCCAGCCTTTCCGATCCACATAATTGATTTAAGAAATCCTGCTGCAGAGTTCAGATCAATGTTTGAGAACCGCTTAGAGCTTTCTCCATGCGTCTCTGAAAGCTGTTTAAATATATTATCAAGGTGGGAGAATATGGTTCCAGTCATATACCTCACAAGAACTTTGAGCAGCGGATTCATTTGGCCAGCCATAACTGGTATTATCTCTCTGATAGTTTTAAAATCGTATTTCCAGCTTATGTACAGGAGTTCCCAGTACTTTGATGGGAGGCCTTCCATATATGGGAATGGATCATTATGTATATGTGATGATGTCATGGGTATAACAGGCAGGGGAAATATGAAGGCCCTGTAATTGTTGTCTATTATGGAATCAACAATATCTATGCTTTCATCCACATCACTGTCTTTTTCATCCTGAAAACCTATTGTCATTGTATAACATGGGAATATTGAAGCCTCATTCATTATAGGTGTTGCCTTATTTATCACTGTTTTCCAGTCTTCTGGCTTCCATGGATATGGTTTGGCATTCATGTATTTCTCCATTATTCTTGTTGATCCAGTTTCAAGCCCAACAACTGGAGCTTCTGCACCATATTCCTTGAGCCCGGCAATCTCTGAAATTGCCATAACCGTCTCAGGTGCTGTCAGCACGGCTGGAGCTGATATATGTGGGAATGTTATGTATCTTGCCCCAAGTTTTTTCACACCTGAAAATAATTCTACCAGGGCATCATGGTTTACCTTCAATTTTTTCTGGCCATACAGCAGAATATCATCGGTGATCAGTTCTATATCTCTGAAACCTGCATTTAATTCTATTCTGGTTTCTTCCAGCACATTATCAAGCGGTATTGTCCTGTATGTTTCCGGTGTTATTGAACAGAACTGGCATCCCCTGGGGCATCCACGCGTTACCTGCACTTCGCCGAATCTTGCACCCTTTATAATTGTAGGTATTTCTTCAACCTTTGGCATTCTTCCCATGACATCTGAAGGCAACTTTTCGCCAGCTATTGCCTTTTTGGCAAGCAGAGGAAAATCTACCTCTGCTTCCCCGTTGAACAATGTGTCCACATATGCCGGCCTCCTGAGGCCTAACTGCCAAACAGCAGGCCCCCCAACTATGACTTTGAAACCATATTTCTCCTTAAGGGCCTCTACCTTCTGTTCCAGCCTTTCATAAAATATTGAAGTCCAGCTTTTTTGGCCGCCAAAAAGCATTGTCAATTTAAATGTCACAGGGCTCAGGCCATAGGGATCATGGACATTGATTCCAAGGACTTTTGTATTGCTGTCAATATACTTTTCCATATCCTCTGGCGGTGTTATCTTCACGCCGGTTATACCAGCATGCACAAGAGCTGCTTCAAGTTTTCTCAGTGCATATGGAGCTATTCCAGTTTCGCCATGCCTCATTTTTGCCTCAGGTGTGAATATATTGTTCATCAATGTTTCAGGCACTATATTGTATGGCAGGCAGGCTACATAACCCAGTGTTGAAACTCCACCGTAGTTTGAGAATGTTCCTCTATCCGAAGTTAAAACAACAGTACTCATATGTAATATAATATATGCTTTTATATAAACGTTTTAAAAAATAGAAAAAATATAAATCTTTTTCTTTTTAAAATTACGGGCATGGTGGCAAAGCATTATCATTGATATTATAATATTAATATTTTCTACCAGCCTGGCATTAAAACTTATCTTTTTTAACAGGTTCTTACACTTATTAATAATGGTATATTTAAAAATGTTGAAAGATTATTACGGTGACATTTTTATAATTAGTTGGAATAACGTTTAAATGACGGAATCTGATTCAAAGGGCGAGTTTGTCAGACATTTAACATTCAAAGATGTATTTTTCCTTTCTTTTGGTGGCATGTCTCCACTTCTGAGCATATTGACATATGCGGCTTTTGCCATTACGCTTACAGGTTATGATGCCCCAATAGTTATGATAATCGGCATGTTTCTTGTCCTTATTAATGGATTATCTGTTACACAGCTTTCAAAAAGATTCTCATCATCTGGTGGCTACTATACCTATGCATTCCAGGCCATATCGGCAAGGATAGGTTTTGATACTGGGTGGATGTATATTTTCTATTCCATCTTATATGCCCTGGCATATCTGACAGGTGGCATATTTATAATAACTACTGTCCTTGGCATATCCGTTTATTATTCATTCCTGTTGATTATGGTACCTTCAGTGACATTTCTGATAATAGGAATAAAATTATCTTCAAGATATGCACTTTATGCAGTTGCAATTGAAATAGGATTGATGCTGGCCATAGTTGCAATTTCATTTTCTCTCACACATGGTGCTGCATATGTGCCAAATCCATCTGTTTTCCACATAAGCGCAGGCGACTTCGCACTGGGAATTTTATTTGCCATGAGCATACCAACAGGTTACGGTTCAATAGCTCCCGTATCTGGAGAAATAGAAAATCCAAAAAGAGTTGTGGGAAGAAGTGTAATATCTGTAATATTGATTGGTGGAACACTTGCAACATTAATGATATATGCATTTGCAAATTTGATCTTGCAGACAAATATTGCAATACCTATAGCCGATAAACTTCCTGTTATAGGCATCATAAGGAATAATTTTGGTGCCTATGGCATATATCTTTATTATGCAGTTGCAATAGCAACAATAAATGACTCAATTCTGGCAATGCTTTCATTCGGATCAGCTGCCTCCAGAACATTTTTCAGGATGGGTTATGATCGATCATTTCCATCTATATTTGCCAAAAAAGTTAAGGATAACCCTATATTTGCAACTGCATTCGTCAGTGCCATTCTCGTTGCGCTGCCATTATTTGTCATGCATTATATTTCAGTTGAAACAGCATTCATCTTCTTAGGGACAATATCGGCACTGGGAGGGCTCTTCATTCATGTGAGTGCCAATTTTTCACTTATCAGGGTTGGCATGAGGCGGGGAAGAAGGCTTGCATCAAGGACAAAAAATACAATTTTCTCATACTTATCAGGTTATAAAGAGGTTATACTTGCTATTGTTGGAGCAATTATCAGCTCAATTGTACTGGTTTATTCTGCTTATTCTACGGTATCATGGTATACATCCTTATTTCTTGTATGGATTGTTATAGGATTCATATTATCAGAGGTAAAGGCCATAGCTTTAAAAACATCAGATAATGTAGATATAAGCAAGGAAGGCAGAATACTTGCAGAAAATCTTATGAATGTCAGGGTTATGGATGCCAGAATACCCGGGCTCGATATAATTGTCAATATAAATGACCCGTTGCAGAATGCACTTGAAAAACTGTTATCGAAAAATGTGCCATACGCAGTTGTGGTAGACAAGAATAATATTCCACTTGGAACACTTTACGTTATTGACATCTTGCTTTTGCCGAAAGATTCAATTGCAAGGGGCAAAGTGAATCAGCTGCACCTGGAAAAAGTTGTCAATATAGGTGAAAGCCATGAGGTGACTGATGCTGTACGGGCTTTAAAGGAGAATAACGTCAATATATTATCAATTGTGGATAACAGGGGAAAATGTATAGGAACCTTAACAGAAAGAGAAGTGCTTCTTAAACTTGGAACAACGGAAAAACCCTTATCTTAACAGGATTTTTAAAACAGGCATAAACAACTTTATATTTATAGTCTTCCCCAGATGGCAACCATTTAAAATAGAATAGAAATTCATAAGAGTGAAGCAAAGCCTGAAAATTATTCAAAGGCTGAAAATATTGGCTTACAAAAAGCATACTGAAAATATATGCTGGTTAGCATATTTTATTTCTTAATTTTAAACCAATGCTTTATGAAATATCAAGATCCTGAATAAATTCAGTAAGTTTTAAAGCCAGATCATAAAATTCCATTCCTTTTTCAGTTATATTATAATTAATCCTGACAGGCCGTGATGGTATTATGGTTCGTTCTACAAGGCCGTACTTTTCGAATTGCCTGAGTGTAAGCGATAGTGTTGTGGGATTAATTCCCGGCACATCCTTTTTAATTTTATTAAAACCAATTCCATCTGTTCTGCCTATAGATAAAATAACAGGAAGTGTCCACATTCTCATAATTGAAGAATATTTTTTTATAAGCTCAGAACCTGCTTTAATTTCTTTTAATGTTGCATAGGTCAATTTAAACTCACCAGATCTATATTACAGCACTTTCTAATATATAAGGATGTTTTTTATTATGTAATTATGGCAAATATAGCATCGTTCAACAGCGAAATAACAGAAATAGTTGAAAATGTTGAAAAGGCAGTTGTAAGCATAAACAGCACCATGGCATCTGGTGTATTTGAATATGGAACTGGCCAGCTGAAGGGATCTGGCTCAGGGTTCATTGTCAAGGGCAATGGATATATATTGACAAATAACCATGTTGTCCAGAATGCTGAACTGGTTGAGGTTAAACTTTCAGATGGAAGAAAATATAAAGGTAATGTAATAGGTTCTGATCCACAAACAGATCTTGCTGTAATAAGCATAGATGAAAAAAACCTTCCAGTTCTTTCACTTGGCGATTCTGAAAAAATTAAAACAGGATCACTGGTGCTTGCTATTGGAAATGCTTTAGGCCTTCCAGGCGGACATACAGTTTCCATGGGTGTAATAAGCGCAAAAAACAGGCCAATGCCATGGGCTGATTTTATTTTTGAAGGCATGATACAGACTGATGCAGCTATCAATCCTGGAAATAGTGGCGGCCCCCTTGTTGATCTCAATGGCTTCGCAATTGGAATAAATACCGCAATTATTCCACAGGCAAATGGTATTGGATTTTCCATACCATCTAATACTGCTATAAAAGTAATGGATGAATTGATAAATACCGGGCATGTGCACAGGCAATATATAGGCATATCAGGCATAGGCATAACAGAAGAAATTGCAAGGAGATATGGATTACAGCATGAAAATGGTGTCATGGTAGTTAGAATTGGCATTGAATCGCCAGCATATTCTGCAGGCATCCGGGCCAATGATATCATTTCAAATTTTGGCGTTTATGAAATAAGGACAGTGAAGGATCTGATAGCAGCAATAGCAAAATCTTGCGGTTCCATTGATGTAACATTCTACAGAGGGAACTCGAAGTACAGGACAGTTGTTGAAATGCCTGGCAAAAAACCAGGAAAATTGGTAAAAATTCTGTGATTTCAATCTTTAAATAAATTACAGAAATTATTTAAATTCAGAATTTCATTTATATTTTTTCTTTTTTGATCTGTTGAATCACGTTCCCTTACAGTTACTGTGCCATCCTCCAAGGTTTGGTAATCTACCGTTATGCAGTATGGAGTCCCTATCTCATCCTGCCTTGCATAACGTTTTCCTATAGTTCCTGACTCATCATAAAGAATATATGGATCTATGCTAGACATCAAGGAAAAGAGTTCGCTGGCTTTTTCTGATAGGCCGCCCTTCTTCATTAAGGGGAATACCGCAACGTGGTAAGGCGCAATATTATAGTTCAATTTAAGGACCATTTTTTCATCGCGCTTATAATATGACTGAGAAAGAAGTGATAAAATTATACGGTCGATGCCATATGAAGGTTCTATTACATGTGGTATGAACTGTCGATCACCAGCTTTAATTTTCATGGACTCCTTTGAGGCCGATTCATGATTTTTGAGATCAAAATCTGTCCTGTTGGCGATTCCAACGATTTCAAACCATTCATCATCTATAAGTGCCTCAGCATCCCAGGAATCAGCGGCATAGTGTGCCCTTTCATCAGGCATATGCTGGCGAAATCTCAGCCTGCTATTTTCAATGCCAATGGATTCAAGAAGTACCTGTGTTTTCAATATAAAATATGCAAATGCTTCTGAGCCTATAATTCCATTTTCAAAGGCATGCTTGACAGAAATTTTAACCTCATCCGCATTATTCGGCTTGAAAAGTATTTCGCTGTATTCGTAAAGCTCTTTAAATCTCATATCTTCAGGATCAAAAAATACTTCAACCTCACACTGGTTAAATTCCCGGAGCCGGATCAGGCTCTGCCTAGGCGATATTTCATTGCGAAAGCCCTTTCCCTGCTGCCCTACTGCCATGGGAAGCTTATTTCTATTGTAATTATACAATAGCTTGAAGTTGACAAATATTCCCTGTGCCGTTTCCGGCCGAAGATAAAAATCATCAGATAATTTGAACATAAGATTAAAATCGTATACATTATCTATTATCTTGCCACATAGAGGGCATTTAATGCTATTGTTTTTCAGGATTTCTTCTGCTTCTTTAATATTTGAAGGTATTGTGGAAATTTTATTGAATGAAAGAACTGATTCAAATTTAAATTTTGTATGGCAATTGCCGCATTCGGTTGCAAGGTCAGAAAACCTGGAAAGATGGCCTGATGCCCTGAATACAGGCTCTGGGGTAATATTTGGGCTGTCGATAAATAATGCACCATCTTTCAGGTAGGACTCTTTCCACATTTTAATAATATTGTCTTTGAGCATCACGCCAAGAGGGCCATAATCATAGAAGCCTGAAAATCCACCATATATAGAATAAGATGTCCAGAAAAACCCACGCCTTTTAGCCAGTTCAACAGTTTCTTCGTACATTTTAATCATTAAAAATTTTCATAATTTCAATATCATATAGCATGCCATATATTTCACCGTGCCCTGTGAGTACCGGCAACTGGTTATAGTTTTTCTGCTGCATGAGGCCTACTGCATCCTTTAAATCAGATTCAAGGTAGATCACCTTTGGGTCAGCTACAACCAGCTGTTTTACTGGAATATTCGGTACAGTTATATTTGATTTCTGTATAAAATACGGAAAAACATTTCTTATGCCATCCCATGACCATGGGTCCTCATCATCTGCAATTCCTGATTCTATGGATTCTGTAGAGCGATCCATTTTTACCTTGTCGAAAAGGTCACGGTCTGTCACAAGGCCGGTGAATTTCCCTTCAATGTCAACAACAGGGAATGAAAATATCTGCGAAAGCTTCATCATTAAAAGCACAACTGACAGTGGAGTTTTATCCCAGCAGGGAACTGAAATGTATTCAATTACTTCTTTTACTTTTTTTGAGCCATATTTTTCTTTTATTACAGGCAAAAAATTCTGAGGAGTAAGTATGCCGGTAACCTCATTGCTGTCATTAACAACAGCAAGGTGCCTTTTTTTCTGAATATAAAGCTGCTTTGCTGCAAAATTTATGCTGTCATTTTCGTTAACGGTTGGAGCTTTTCTCATAATAAGTGCTGTCTGGGTCTCCAGTGGATTGTAAAAGATATCGCGCCTTGTTACTATGCCCTGGTATCTGCCAGAGCTGTCAGTTATAGGAACACCTGTTATATTATTTTTTATTAAGATGTTTATAACTTCTTCTATGGAACTTGGAACTGTATAGCATAATGGGTTTTTTGTCATAATATCAGATACCTGGTAAGTCATGAAGGTTTATGTAGAACTTATAATTAATTTTTTAGTTTTTAAAGTGGTATGCATTATTATTTTCAGTACCTGTATATCTGGCAGCATTTTCTTCTAAAGTATTATTTTTTGTCTCTGGTGCAAGAAATACCACAATGATCAGGCCGATAACTGCGATAATCGCAAATAAGCCAAGCGAACTGAATATAGGGAATAATGGAAACAGGACAATGCCCATTATTGCACCGGCCCTTGAAACTGCTGTGGCCAATCCCTGAACAGTTGAACGTACAGAAGTATCGAAGAGCTCAGTTGGGTAAAATAATGTAATGGCACCAACCCACTGTTCGAACAGGACAAATGCAAAAAAGAATGGAACCGTATAGATGCCTATTATATGTATTATAGAGCCAACAATCAGGAGGCCTGACATTATGGCAAATCCCATTATGAGCAGGGCACGCCTGCCAAGTTTATCCGCAAGGGGCAATGCAATAACGTAGCCAAGCATTCCTCCAGCAGATATTAACATCGAAGCTTCTGCAATTGAATGAAATTGGTTTTTAAATCCAAGTGTGCTGAATATTGTTGGATAATAAAAACCAATTCCATATGCAGCAACATCAAATATAAACCAGGCAGCTATTACAAGAAATAGCATTTTATAGAAACTGCTGGAACGATTGGCAAGTGAATGAGAGTCTTTCTTTTTCGAAGTGTTATAGGAAAGCCAACGGGGCGATTCTGGAATTTTAAATCTTAACAGTATTACCGGGATGGCAATAAGGCCACCAAGAATGAAAGTATACCTCCAGAAATATGCATTGCTGACAAATATGTAATTTGCCACACTTGCAATAAAGGCTCCAAACCAGTAAAGGCCCACCATAGATATGAGCAATTTTCCTCTTGAACGGCGGGGCGAAAATTCTGACATCATCGTAGAAGAAATTGGATAATCACCACCTATGCCGAATCCCATGAATAGCCTTGAAAGGAATAATTCAATGAAATTGCCTGATAGCCCGGCAGTTATGGCAAAAATAACGAAGAATAACAGATCCATTCCAAAAATTTTTTTCCTTCCATACCTGTCTGATAGATATCCTAAAACAGGTGCACCTACCAGCATTCCCACAAATGATGAAATATCTATTAATATATATTCCAGTTCATTCAAATTGAGCTGATGTGGAAGGACCAGTATTGCCATGGTTATAATAGACAGATCATAGCCATCAAGAAATAGCCCCATTGACGATAGGAGGAATAATTTCTCCTGGGCCGGTTTTATTTTAGCATTATCAATAGCATTAAAATTATCCATAAACTCACCTACTAGAATAAATCCGTACCGGGATTTAAAATATTAAAACTAACTGAATTATAGTAGTTAATAATTTTATGTTATATAAAGAATTTGAACGGCCAAAAGTATCTTGCCGTTCTACAAAATTATTTTATCTCATCATTAATTGCTGTATATGGAAAAATATTACGTTGAAGTAAAAGCATATCCAACTATTGGAATAATACTCCTGGGTGGCGTATCCGACAATCAGAAAAGAATTCCGAGGCACACAACTGCAGGAATAGCATACACAGCACTGGACGACAGTATTTATGTTAAAACAGACCTGTTTCTTTCAAATACAAGAACAGGAATGATAGATGGAAAGGAAATAGATGAAAAATCCAGCAGATCCCCTTTTACTGTTATTGACAAATATAAACATGAAATTTTATTGAGGCACCCAGAATACAGTGAAATATCATTTGCATCGGAAAACCATGGAGTTATAAGTGGCAGTTCAGACGCCGGCGCAGCTGCTATTGGAGAATGCATCCAGTCAATTTTTGAATACAATATAAACATATTCAACTTTGAAAATGAACTTCAAGAAATATCAGAGAGTGCAGGAAGAAGCTTATACGGCGGTTTGACTGTAAACCATGCAAATGGAAAAGACTCTTTGACTGATGAATTATTGCCTCCAGAAGAATTTAATGGATATGTTATTGTAGCATTTAAATTCTCAAGCAAAAGAAAACCTTCTGATACAATACACAAAAATATTGTAAAACATGAAAATTATGCTGAAAGAGTTAAAAATTCAGAGAAGAAAGCAAAAGAACTTGAAAGGCTTGCCGGAATGCATGATATAAAAGGCATTTTTGAACTTGCAGAAGAAGATACAGACGAATACCATGCTATGTTATCAGCTGTTGGCGTGAACATAATTACAGAAGATATGGCTAAACTTATAGATGCAGTTAAAGCTTTAAAAAACAAATTCTGGAATGCATATATAGTTACTGGTGGAACCAATGTATTCGTGGCTGTTGAAGATAAAAATAAGGAGGCTTTAGCTGGCTTATCAAAAAAATATGGGGCTGAACCAGTATTTCTTAAGGTTGCAGGAAAACCAGACGTGGTTGCTAAAAATTTCTAATTATTCTTTTTTCTAAATCTCTTATATGGAAAGAGAAGAATGGCAAGAATGGCTGCTATGGATGCAAAAAGTCCAAGATAGGAATACTCAGGTACATGATCGGCATATTGGTGTGGCCATTCTCCTTCAAATTCCATTATATTTAATTTAATAAGCCCAAACCATGGTATATAGCCATATGCTTTTCCCACAATTTCACTGATGTTTGCTGGCTTTATATTCCATATATTCTGGTCAGATGCATAATAAGCATTGTATGTTTTGTTATAATATGGCGCTTCGGCTGGCAGGCATGCAAGATTATGGTCGCCAACGGTAATGAACCCAGAATCACCGATATATCCAGAAACATTTACTATAAGGTTTCTATGGGCATAGCCAATATTATCCATAATTATAGAATCACCTTTTATTTTTATGTAACTCTGATTATTATACCCCATTATTTCTGGAGCAGTATGGTTCCAGTAAAGATAAAACATTGCCCGGTGAATTGTTATTTCATTTAATGCAGAATTATGGTACAGTATGACATTGCCATATTCACCATAGGTAGAGAAATTATCCTGCCTGCCTGTAACATAAGTTTGAACCTGATTTATATTATCCACTTTTTTTACCAGGACTATTGTGCCTTCATCAATAATCCCATATTGCCATTTATCAGAATGCTCCATACTGTATGATTCCACAACTGATGCTGGCGGAAAAACTCCTGAGTAAACTGTAATGGAAGCAAGGGCAATTAAAATTGCCAGGACTGATATTAATGTTCCGTATTTTTTGTATTTTCCATGCCTGGCTTTACCCATAACACTGAATAAATAGCTGTATATTAAATTTATTTGTAACTTTTAGAATTTTTGATTCATTTGTGCCCATGGCGACTATCATAATAGTTTTAGCCTTTTAAATGGTTGTTAAAAGCACTGTGTGTGCATGAAGGATTTGCTGGCAATTGCATTATGGCTGGCAATAACCACTTAAAATTAGCTGTAAAAAATTAATTCGTTATAATTTCCTTATTTTTTCTCTGCTCTTTCCAATAACACGAACAATGCTTACGGCAGGTATGCTGCTTTTTATCTTTTTTAAATATCCTTTTGAAGCCAGCAAATATTTTAAAAAATATACAAGAGACACGAACAGGAGAACGGCAAGGCTTATTTCGATAGCTTTCAATCCAAGGAATGCTATTGTAATAAATATGGTAATTATTCCCATTGAGGGTATAAGAAAAAAAGCTTGATGCTCCCTTAAATGCTGAGGATTGCCATTTTTTATTTTTGCCCACAGAATAATTGATGAAAAGTCAACGATAGAATAAGATATCAATACACTGACATTGGATGCCTCTATAATAGTTGAAAAACCAACAAATGTAATAAATATGAGGCTTATAGCCATGGAAAGTATTATTGAATATACCGGTGTTGCATATCTGTCTATATGTGAAAATTTACCTGGTATTTCATGGTCCCTGCCCATGGCATAAAGGACTCTGCTTGTCCCAAGTATGCCTGTGAGCACAACTCCAGCTGTAGCAGTGATTCCCCCGATTGCAATGATAATATCAAGGTAAGGGTTGTGAAGTATAGATATTGCCGCAGATAATGGGGCAGATGCATGTGCAAGTGATGTATATGGTATAAGCCCAATTGCTATCACTGCTATTATAACATATAAAAATGAGGATATAATTATAGAGATAATTATAGCCTTTGGTATGGTCTTTTCGGGATTTTTTACCTCATTTCCAACAGTGGTAATCCTGGAAAACCCTGTAAATGCAAAGAATATAAGCGCAGACCCTGCCATTATTCCATTAAATCCATATGGCATAAAATTTGAAAAATGTGATGCATGTAAATAGAATATTCCTGTAATTATAAATATAATTAGAATTGCTACATTTACAGAAACAAGAATTGAAAGCGTCTTTGTTGAGTTTTTAATGCCAAATATATTCAGCAATGCAAATAAAATGATAACCGGAATTCCAAATATAATTAAATTAATATTCAGATGCAGAAGAGAATTTATGTAGCTGCCAAGGCTCAAGGAGACAGCTGAAATTGCTATCATATTTGAAAATGTCCACATCGTTCCACCAATGAAGCCAGCCGCAGGGTTAAAAGATTCCTTTGCATATTCATAGACTCCCCCCTCTTTGCTTATATGCTGTGCTATTTCCGAAAAGCTGAGCCCCGTGAATATAGCTATAACTGCGGAAATAAATATCGAAATAATAATAGCCGGGCCAGCTCTGCCCGCCGCAATTCCGATAATAACAAAAATTCCAGCACCAATTATTGCACCAAGGTTAATTATGATTGCTTCCTTTAACCCGAGTATTCTTTTAAGCTTATAGGTGCCTGCCATCTTCTAACATCATGGCATTTTATATAATATTTAATCTTTAAGCACAGGCCTTTACATTTACAGTAGAGATAAAGAAGATCAGGTTCATGGTGCCATAAATTTAAAGAGGTCCATCGGCGAGCATGGAGGCATAGATATATGATTTTGGGATATAATATGCCTATGCCTTATATGGCTGGCACGGTTTCAAAAAATTATAATTGAATATTCCTCAAAGATAATGAAAGCTATGCATGCTAATGATTTAATTACGCTTAAAAATTTATAAAAAACAATAACCTATTCAAGATTTTTAAATATAATAAATATAATATTATGATCTCGTTATCATTTTTGCAGCCAGCTGGAATAATGATATGGAATGCATCCAGACCCTTCCTGGCCCCCTCATTTTCGCAAAGAATAGGCCCTCTCCTTCTAATCCGCCAAGAACCATTGTTTTTAAACCGCCAATTCTGGCAACATTATAACTTACACTATCATCAAAGGCAAGAACATGGCTGAGCTCTACATTTATTTCTTCACCAGGCTGCAATTCTTTTTCAACAACCTGGCCATGCCCATGCAGAAATATAGATCCGTTTCCGGAAAACTGTTCAAGGAAAAGGCCTTCACCACCCAGGACACCCTGCCATATGCCAGCAAATTTAGTGGAATAGGTGAGAGTAGAATCCATACACAAAAATGCATTAAATTCAGCGGTAATTCCATTGCCCTTTAAATCAATTTTTACAATTTTTCCCGGAAGAAATCCTGCAGAACCTATTTCACCAGGCCCATCAACCTTTAATAGGAAAACAGCCGAGCCTGAAAGCATATGTGTGAACATTCCCTTAAGGCCGCCAGCCCTTACATCAAGTTTTGATGAGGAATCCTTATAAATCAAATGCCCCGGTTCTATCATTACTGATTCTCCAGATGACAGTACGGTCTTCAGGTACTGGACGTCTTCTCCTATAATATTATAGTCAACCATGGACAGTAAACTGTAATATATATAAGTTATTTGTGTTTATTATAAATATAAAAAAACTTAATGGTATCAAATGGGATAGATTGTAAATAGATCCGTGGTATAATGTAAATATGGATGACAATTGCCTTAAAAACTTCATAAAAATTGCTTCATTTAAGAAAATTACCGGGCCGCCTGAGGACTGGCTAAAGGCTATATATAGCATGCAATGGGGATTTCGTGATAAGCCTTCCCTGAATACAGCATATAATAGCATAGGAAAAAACGACCTTTTTATTTTTCATTCCATGTCAATTGAAAATTTGAGAAATAAAATTAAAGTTAATACAGGAATTATAGGATTTGGAATTTCATCTAAAAAGTTTATAGAAAAAAATGATCCATATCCTGGATATGAAGCTCCGGATTTGAGGCCACTGCGTTTTTCATTTTCAGACATGTGGTTTTTTGGTGATGTTGGTTCTATTAAAATTGAGCCCATTGACAATAAAATTGAAAAGGGTGAAAGTTATATAATTTCAGATATATACCGGCTATTAGAAAATTGTTTGCCTTTCAGTACGTTAAAATCGAATGGGATTTCCATCTCAACGCAGGGTGCAATAAGAAATATAAATCCAGAAAGTGCCGAAAAACTTTCAGAAATTATATATGATAAAGAAAGGTTTCATATATCAGGCAGCGAAATAAATTAAGTGCTTTTAGATTGATTATCCTATTTTCAATATAGTTATTTTTCAATGAATTCAACTACCCTCATTCCTGCAATTTTCACACTTTTATCTATATTTTGATTATGCTATACAGAAACTCAATTCGGGATAACATACAATTATATAAACTCAAAAAGGCTAAATATCTGAATAGATTGCATTTTATGGATTATAAAAATATAACAGTGCATGAAGTGGGCTTCACGTCTGAAATTATTATAAACAGGCCTGGCCATATGAATGCCCTTGACGGGAATACCAGGGCTGAGCTTTTGCTTGCGCTCAAATCATTTAATGAAAATGATAATCAGAGGGTAGCAGTCCTATCTGGATCAGGAACTTCCTTTTCCTCCGGTGCAGACCTTTCGGGAACACCAGAGAACATAGATGAAGATTATATATATAGAGAATTGACCGAATCATTTCATAAAATTGCAAAGGAAATTAGGTTAAGCTCCAAAATATTCATAAGCTCAATAGATGGAATTGTTGCTGGAGCCGGCATGAGCCTTGCCTTTCTATGTGACCTGGCCTACGCATCACCATCAAGCCGCTTCATTATGGGATTTCAGGAGATTGGCCTGGCACCGGACACGGGATTGAGTTTAATTTTATCGCGGCTTGGTGGAGCCAGATTGCTTCCATACCTGCTGAAAGGAGGGGAATTTAATGCCGAATTTGCCAGAAATGCCGGTTTGGTTGAAGTCTGTGAAAAACCATATTTACATGCATTGGAAGAGGCACATAAAATTGCTTCAGGGCCATACATGGCATACTGCACATCAAAAGAATTCATTACCAGATCATTATTTCCTGACTTTGATGAGTTCTTAAATTATGAGGCAAAAAAACAGCCTGCACTTGGAATGAGCCATGACTTCAGAGAGGGAATAGAGTCATTTCATGAAAAAAGAAAACCGCATTTTAATGGAAGATAGATTCCAGGGCAATGGAATCAGCTATTAATAAACAGGCACATTTTAGTTTTTTATCTTATGCAATGTATTGGAATACTATTTTTATATATTATTCTGTAAATCAACTGAAATTTTTTATGTACATTTTACAACTTTGATATATCATTTATCAATACCGGCAAATTCTTTCTTCAACGACATTAAAAAAGGGAGCTGCTATTTGTGCGCTTTTCTTCCATGATGCTTTTTTTTGCATTGAAGCGCTATTGTTATTCATAGCAACATTTCTAAGCCTTTAAATTAATTTTCCAGTATATATAGTTAGCATGATATTTATACTGCATTCCTTAATATGCAAAGAAAATTAAGAGCCCGGTTGTTTTCATCTATAACAACTGAGTTCAACAATTTCTGATATAACATCTTTTTTAGCACTATATTTCCACATAACCACAGGAAATCAGAGAAATTAATATTTCACCTGGAAATAAAAGCCAGTGGGGCTTTACTTTTTTACCTCCAGTATCTTCTTTCTTGATGAAAAGCCAGAAACTATGCTCACATCCATTGAACCAACGGAATAGTATTTTGCTACCTGCCTTATAATATCGATATTTGCACGATTATTTTCAAAGGGCTCTTTGGTATAGACATTCAAAATTCCATCAACATCAATTATCGATTGCTTTCCATGAAATACATGAACATTAATTCTCACTGCCCGTTAAATGTGCAATAGCATAAAAATTTAACAGTCGATCTCTGTGCATTGCATGTTGGCCGGGCTTTAATATGGCAAACATTTATCAATCGCAGAAGGAATTCTAAATGAGAAAGTCATACAATTATTGTCAAAATATGCCAGTAAATAGATAGAACAACTATTTTTTTAACTCTTTCAGCAATTTATCCAAACTTAATGTATTAACCACCCTGCTCTCTGGAAGCCATCCCCTCCTGGCGGTTCCTATGCCATATTTAAGGTACCTGAAACTATTTACATTATGTGCGTCAGAATTTATGGCGTATTTAACCTTATATTTTGATGTGAGCAGGATGTCTGTATCTTTCAGGTCAAGCCTTTCAGGTTGTGAGTTTATTTCCAGGAATACATTATTTTCTTCTGCAGCCTTTGCAATTCTGTCAAGGTCTACGTCATATGGAGCTCTTTCATTTATAATCCTGCCTGTTGGATGTCCAAGTATATTTACCATTCCAGATTCCAGCGCTTTTATAATGCGTTCTGTCATTGCATTCCTGTCCATATTAAAACCTGAATGCACAGATGCAACAACACAATCCATTTGCTGTAATGTGCTTTTTTGCAAATCAAGGCTTCCATCATTCAATATATCAACTTCGGCGCCCTTCAAGATACGAAAATCTTTATTCATGCTATTTAACCTGTCAACTTTCGAAAAATAGTTTTCAAATCCCTTTTCATCCATGCCGTGTGCAACCTTAAGGCTTTTTGTATGATTGGTTGTAGCAATATATTTCAAACCATATTTTTTTGCTGAATCTACCATTTCCTCGATAGTATTGATGCCATCAGATTCCACAGTATGGGTATGGAGATCACCCTGAATTGACGAATAATCAATAAGATTCGGAAGTTTGTGTTGTATTGCAAGTTCGATTTCACCGCGATTTTCTCGCATCTCCGGCGGTATTAAATCCATCCCCAATGCCTCATATATTGATTTTTCATCATTTTCAGAAATTATTGAATTATTCTTATAGAGCCCATATTCATTTAATTTGTATCCTCTGTCCATTGCTATTTTTCTGACTTCTACATTATGGTCCTTGCTTCCTGTAAAATACTGCAGTGCAGAACCAAAACTGCCTGGTTCAACCACACGCAGGTCGCAGGTAGTTTCAATTTTTAGATATATTGTTGTTTTTGAAATACCCTTTACAACAACTCCTGTTGCTATGTTTAATGATGTGAAGGCATCCATCAATTTAGATGGATTTGTGCTGGTTGCAAGTATATCAACATCACCTATTGTATCTTTCATGCGCCTTATTGACCCGGCCACTTCAATTTTATCTGCCAGCCCTGTTGCCCGGAGGTTTTTAATTATCTCCTCTGCAGCTTCCATTCCATCTGACAGCAGCAGGCGCCCTCCCATGCTATCAAACTGTGCAATGCCCTTGTCCAGCTCTTCCTCGCTTTTTTTGCCAAATCCAGCCAGATTCATTATTTTATGCTGTGCCAGTGCATCCTTAAGGTCAGAAACATTTTTTACTCCAAGGCTTCTGTAAAGTTCAAGTGCAGTTTTAGGCCCAATGCCCTCAATTTTTGTTAAATTTTTAAAATCTATAGGATATTTTAATCTGTACTCTTCATATTTTGTGATTTTCCCTGTTTTTAAATATTCCTCAATTTTATCAGCTATAGCCTTGCCAACACCGGGTATATCCATCAGGCTTTTTATGCCTCCTTTCCTGTATATTTCTGAAACGTCCTCAGGAAGTGAAGTTAAAATGCCAGAAATTTTTCTATATGCATTGGATTTGAAGCTGGCATTTGGCGTATTTTCAATCGTTTCATACAGTGACATTTCCATAAATATTTCTGAAAGTTCCTGATTTGCCATTTTTATCGCCTTATAAATAAATTCTGTGCTGGTATTTAAATAATGCTTAATTAACCATTTCATTCAATGGTTGCAAATAATTTCTTCATATACAGGCCCGGAAGAGTATAGAGTACTATTATAAAGGCAAATTTTATTGATTTCTATGCTCTCCTCTGGAAGTTTCAAAGCAGTTAAATCAAGATTTTCGACGTTTTTGCCAGTTCTTCCAACTGTAATATGTGGAATAAATTGCCTTTTTGCTTTTACTGGAAACGGCACAGTTTTAATAGCTTCTTTATAGAGCGTTAAAAATTCTGGGCTATCAAGTACAAGCACTATGGCACTACTGTTCCGGAAATTATGAAATATAGCAATTTTTGAAATTTGTGCAATTATGTGTACTGGTGGAATTTTATGTATTGCCATGCTGATTTCTTTAAGTGCATTGTCATCTGTTTCTCCGAGAAAAATGTATGTTATATGGAAATTTTTAATAAGAGGAACACGTATATTTCCGAACTGATTTATTTGCTGTAGAAATTCCATCATATTATCTGAAATATTAACAGGTGATGCTATGAATAGCCGCATGATATGAAGAATCAATAATAAATAATAATGTTTTTGCTGCAACATCAGCACCATTGATGACGTGCTATATGCTTGCCTGGCCTTTACTTTTATTCAAGGAGGATATTTGCAATAATATGGGCCTCTTTTGAATGATAATATAATAGAAATAAGCCATTCCTGGAGTTTTTGTTAACTATGTAGGGCACGGATGGTTTCATGCCAGAGATTTAAGCATTAAAATGATAATAACTTCTAAATTTAGATATCAATGCCATTAATCTAAACAATAACTTTCTTTCATAAAAATATAGGCAGAAATAAAAAAGAAATTTTATATGGATATTAATATATAGTTATCAAATGGTTAAAAAGAAATTAATTATTCTGTTGTCAGTATTTATAATTTTCATTATGGTTGTGGGTTCACTATCTAATTTAGCTCCTATTTCTTCTGGCCAATCGTCTCTTTCTCATGCATCTACTGCTAATAAAACGTTCAAATCAGTTCAGCATTTCTCGCCATATGGCACCAGTGTAAATGGAAACAGCCAGTATGTCCCTGCAAATCAGGTTGATCCAAACAGCGAATACACATCGGAACCAGCCCCAATGGGCATAGCCGACTATGGAATCGGTGCAGGCAACCAGCCTTATGAATATAATACAACATCTTTTCTTGGAATAATAAATATAACTTCATTGCAAACGTATAATTCATCATTGAATTCCGGTTACTATGGATCAGAGAACGGAATGACGTTCCAGTTGAATCTGAATATGGTATTTTATGATGGCTCAGAAAAATATGTTTACTGGACTCAGAATGTTATAGATTTAAATACATCAAACAATCAAATATGTTTTATAGACAACGTCTGGAATATATCATCTTATGGTGCGAACATGCATAATTCGACAATATCTGGAAATGGAACTGTTGCAAATTCATCCGGAGAATGTTTTTATTATTCAATAGCAAACGCGTCAAGTCCGGGAAATCTTGAAAAATTGCATTATCCAGCTAACATTGAGTTAATGATAAATACTACTGTGGCTGATGGCAAACCCGAACTGCTTTTTGAATATAACGATGGTTCAGGCTGGCAAACATACGATTCCCCCGTGTTTAAATTCGTCAATAATTTAACTTCAATGCCAGAATTTAGTGTTGATGGTTATAACTATGAACCTGATGGTTATAGTTTTTATGACGCTGAACTTATTCTTGGAGGACCAGGAGGCGGAACTCAAACACAGGATTGCCTCTCCAATCTTACACTTGCACTTCAGTATTTCAATGGCCATAATTATCAGGAAATCACCAATGCATATAACTATGGCTCTGATACGGCGGAAGGAATATGCAACGTAACATCCCAAGCCGATTATTATAATGAAAATGGATCAATATTTGAATCTATAACTTCAGGAAGCGGATATCTTGGCCAGGTTTATAATTCAGGCGAAGTGGGAATAATAAACATTTCTACAGGTTCAATGACTGATGGCTATCTCGAAGTCAACAAGACAACCAGATATTATTTTACAGGTTCAGATGTAAATATAACAATCGCCCCAGGCACTTATTATCTTGAACTATTTGGAGACAACAAGAAAATAGAATCATTAGGCAACCGGACCGTGAAAGCAGGCCAATATCTTTCACTGAGCACTGAGAAAAAATATAGCGTTATATTCACAGAAACAGGACTTCCATCAGGAACTACATGGTATGTGAATATCACTGATGGACCTGATTCAGGAGCAATCACAGGAACATCATATTCATTCTCCCTCACAAATGGAACATACTCATACACAATAGCAACATCTGACCATACATATAAACCCTCCTCATATCATGGATCATTCACAGTAAATGATGTAGCTGTTTCTCAATCGGTTGCATTTTTAAAGGTAACATACAAAGCAACATTTACAGAAACTGGACTTCCATCAGGAACTACATGGTATGTTAATATAACTGGAGTATCATCTGGTCCAATCAGCACTTCATCCTATAACCTTTCACTGACAAATGGAACGTATGCTTACACAATATCAACAGCTGATAAAACATATGAACCGTTACCATCTTCATCATCTTTCACAGTAAACGGTACAGCTGTTACAGAACAGGTTAAATTCACTGAAGTTCTTTACAACATAACATTCAATGAAACAGGGCTTCCATCAGGAACTACATGGACATTGGTATTCAATGGAATATCTCATACATTGACTAACACAAGTTATGTATTCGACATGGTAAATGGTACATATTCCTATTCTGCAACATCGACCAATTATTATAACCTTTCAGGTACAGTAACAGTTGATGGTGCTTCCGTACCAGAAACTTTACATTTTATATTGCATACTTATAACGTTACATTCACTGAAACTGGGCTTCCATCAGGATCAATATGGTATGTGAATATAACTGGAGCAGTACCATCTGGACCAATTAGCAGTTCATCCTATAACCTTTCACTGACAAATGGAACATATTCTTATACAATAGCAACTGCAAACATTGCATATCATGGCCCATCATCCGGAAAATTCGTCGTAAATGGCATTAATATTTCTAAGCCTGTTGCTTTTGAACAAAAAACGCTACCATTAAAAAATAGTTTCTATAGCCTCTCAGATATTATATTATTCGTAATTATGAGCCTGGCTATTATTGCAATAGTTTATGCATTGAAGGCAAAAATAAAAAAATAATTATTTTCGCATTATTAAGCTGTTATAAGAAAATTATTGCCCATTAATTAATTCTGGAAAATCTATTTCTATATTCTTAATATTTCTTTCAAAACTGTTCATAACGTATTTCACTGATAAAGAGGACATGGCAACAACTATACCAGCAAATAACAGGATATATGGGAAATATACAAATTCTGATAAGTATCCAAAGGCAAATGCCATTACAGGCGATGAGCTTATTGAAAACATTGTTGCCAGCGAATTGAATTTTCCCATTATTGAATCAGGTATCCCGTTTATCAGTTTCGATTCGAGCAGTATATTTATGAATGCAAGGAAAACACCGATGATGAATGTGAGTACCCCATCGAGAACAGGCATTCTGTTTATCGCTATGAGAATAAATATTATGCCAGATATAAAAATATACAGTGCCATTGAATTTTTTCTCCCATGATATGCATTTACTCGAGGATTCATGGATATAACGCCTCCAATTAACATGCCAGCCGGATAGCCAGCTACAAATAATGTATAATAATAAGAAGGCGCATGCATAATAATATGTATCAATCCAGAGGCAAATACATCCAGTGCAATAAACATGCCATTCAATAAAAGGCCAAGAAGCAGAAATGGAAGTATGCTTGCTGTAATTTTAACGGTGCTTTTGAATTTAAACGCATTTTTATTATCAGTTATATGCAATTTCTTTGTTGTGTTCTTAATCGACAGCAATAATTCTATAATAGAAACTGAGACAAGAAATAATGTTAAATAATTATAGCCTATAAAAATAAAAACACCCCCCAGTATTATGCCTGCTAGCATGAACAGCCCAGAAGACAACATATCCATACTCTGGACGTGCTCCATTTTTTCAGGTGGTATTATCTGTTTTTCAATACCGCGAAAATCATCTGAAATCACCCATATAATTGTTGATGATATAAGATCAACAATGTAAATAGAATATAATGAATCTTTAATCAGTATTAAATAAGAAAATACCATAAATGCATTTATTATAATATATATTTTATTTCTATTATACCTGTCAATTATGACCCCTTCAGGTATCGCTATTATTAAATATCCCAATAGGGAGAAACCAGGTATAAGGCTTACCAGAAATACCGAATGGTAGATATAAACTATTTCCCACATGAAATATATGGAAAATGCCATATTAGTAAATCTTGCAAGATTTCTCGAGATTAATAATCGTATATAAGTGCGTTTATTATTTTCATATAAGTCTATTTCAGTCATATAAATTCCTATTATACGTATATTTATATCTTATATATAAATATACTTACATGGACGATAATTATGCTTTATTATTTGAAGCAATGAAAAACCCAACAAAAATGAAAATTATTACATTATTGATAAATTATGATAAGCTCAATGCAACTGAAATGGCAAAGTTCATAAAAACAACAAGATCTAATATATATCAAAATATTTCTTTCCTTGCCAGCAATGGCATTATTAATAATTCAGATACTGTAGTAAAGAAAAATTATATCGAAAAATATTATAGCCTGAACAGGGAATTTTTTATGTCAACAAGCACAGGAATGGAAGAACGCCTTTCAAACGTGGATAATAGCCAATTTAAAGATATAGCAGTATCATTTTTTTTGGCACAGTCGCTTAATTTATTATTAATTGCTGAGCAGGTTAAAAATTTGCCAGATACAGAAATTGAAACCATAAAAAAACAGATGGAAAAAGAAATAGCAATTGCTTATGGAACACTATCACATAAATCATCAATAAAACTGGTGAAAAACCTAAAAAAAGGCCTTTCAGATAGTGATGATGGCGGTGATGAAGATACCATGTTCCTGTTTGTAATATTCCCTGAGCTAAAAGAATTATTCAAAATGAATAACAAATGATTTCCAATTTGCTGTTTAAATAAATTAAAAGGCACAGCCTCTGTTTATTTTCCTTTTTTCATACAATACATCAGTTCTGAATAAAGTTTATTGCTTTTTTTATATAATATCAATTGCATCAAGTAAAAGGTGGACTTGAAAAATTTGTTGCAATCAGGCCATATGGCGTGGTTTTGGTTATGGGCATGCTGTGCTATAATTCCAACCCAGCCATTTCAAGAATAATAATTTATTTATACTAATTAGACATGTCTAATAAGACATATATGGAAGAACTTCAGAAAGGTGACATTTATAGAATCGTTGCACTTATGGCGTTTTCAGGTACGCTTATAATCTACGTAGAAACAATGATCGTTCCTGCAATTCCTGTATTTATTACATTTTTCAATACAACATACAACAATGTTTCCTGGATTCTTACAGCTTACTTAATAACAGGAACAGTTGCTGCGGGAATATTCGGCAAACTTGGCGATGTATTCGGGAAAAGGAGGGTTTTCCTCATTCTATCATTTATTTATGCCGTTTCTGTTTCTCTTGGCGGCTTTGCCACAACACTGGATGAACTGATAGCGATCCGTGTAGTCCAGGGAATAGGCTTCGGCATGTATCCCCTGGCATATGCCATAATTAATGATGTTGTTCCAAGGGCTAAACTGGCTCTGGCCCAGGGGCTTATGAGTGCCACTTTTGCAGTAGGAGCAGGAATTGCCCTTGTTATTGGAGCGTATATAACAGAAACATTCAGCTGGGAATGGTCTTTCCATGCTATAGCGCCTGTTGCATTTATTCTTTTTATTCTTTCTTATTTCTATTTAAAGGATGCCGCCAGGCCTGTGAAGGAAAAAATTGATATGGCTGGTGTTGTGATTATGGCAGGTGCACTGGCAACACTTATTTTTGCATTATCTGAGGGAAACACCTATGGGTGGGAATCACCATTGATTATATTTCTGTTCATATTTTCAGCCATTGCATTTTACTCGCTTACTGTTTATGAACTTAACTGCAAGGATGCATTCATAGACATGCGGTTGCTGAAAACCAGGAATGTGTTTATTGCAAATTTTGTTGGGCTTTTCACCATGGCAGGCATGTATTTCCTGTTCTTTACTGTGCCTACTCTCCTTCAGGATCCTGCGCCCAGCGGATTTGGAAGGTCTATTTTAGAGTCAGGCCTTATAATGTTGCCTGCTACCATACTTGCCATGGTATTTGCGCCATTAGCAGCCAGAGTTACAGATAGAAAAGGGCCTAAAACTGCAATACTTATAGGATTGATTGTGAGCTTCCTTGCATTTTTGCTGCTTCTGGCCCACAGGGGTTCTGTACTGGACATAATTGAGGCTGCAGCCACACTGGGCTCAGGGTTCTCTTTTGTACTGGTAGGAATAATCAACCTGCTCCTGATTTCCACTCCGAAATCAATGGCAGGAGAGGCAACAGGGCTTAACACTGTATTCCGTGAACTTGGCATGACTGTTGCCCCGGCTATAGGAGGGACTTATGAGACCATTTATTCCGTAAGGGTGATAATTGGCCTTATTCCTTACAGGTTCAATGGATTCCCATTTATTCCGATTACATACAGTTTCCCATCACAAACAGCATACAATTTTACATATCTTACTGGAATAATATTCCTCCTATTTGCAGTGCTGGTTACGCTCTTTATAAAAGATAAAAAAGGTGAAAAAAATGAAAACATACAATAAAATATTAACTGGAATTGTAATAATTTCGATGGCAATGCTTGCTATTGCTGCATCCGGCATGGTTTCTTCTATGCATTCCACAGAAGCAATAAATTCATCGGATGCTGTTGACAACAATGCCCTGGCAGTAACTTCCGTTTCGTGGTACAGTGCAAACTCAACAGAACTTCCTGCTCCGGGAAGCAATGGCATTCCGCTCTATGTTACCTTTGTTTCATATATAAATATGGAAAACGCCAATATTTCAATAAATATTTCAGAATACAAATCTCCACTTTCTTATACATATATAAGTGGCCCGGATTCTAATGTGAGGACTTACAACAATATACCGGAAATAATAGCCGGGCATTCATATACTGTCATGCAGCTGATGAATATAAGCAAAAGCAGCGAATATTCATTCTACGATGAAAATCTAGCATATAGCAATGCAACAATATCCGGGAATACTGCATTTGCCATCCCAATCGGAACTCCGCAGGTCAGCCTTATTTCATACATTACTGATCCGCCTGTGATATACCAAAATGAAAAATTCATAAAATTGACAGCATATACAGAAAATACTGGCACATCCGCCATGAGGAATGTTACTGTAAATATCACTTCAGATAAATATAAAGTCTTATCGCCCGTTCAGTACTCAATTGCATATTATCCCCAGGGCAGTCTCTTAAACTTTACATTCTATATAAATGCAGATAATACAACA
Source organism: Ferroplasma sp. (assembly GCA_038729085.1). Taxonomy (GTDB): domain Archaea; phylum Thermoplasmatota; class Thermoplasmata; order Thermoplasmatales; family Thermoplasmataceae; genus Ferroplasma. The sequence goes on from JAVYST010000002.1 coordinate 35,462, forward strand.
GGCAATGCACCTATTTACTTCTATATAAATAATAACGTTTACACGCTGAATACATTTATACACAGCAATGGGCATAATGGATTGTCTATATCGGTTCAGAAGAAAGATCTAATTTCTGGCACAAAGAAACAGGTAATTATGTTTTACCTCAATGATACAGGAAACCAAACATATCTTGATGTTCAGATGCATATGCTTTCTCCAAGCATAATATCGATACATGTATCATCGTCAAATCCGCTTGGCGCATTGACTGCAAATAATGTAACATTTGCACTGATAAAGCCGGGCCAGAGCATAATGGCAACATATGTTGTCGATACCTCTGCGGCTCCACCAGGAAACTATCCTGTACAATTGCTGGTAGAATACCATTTTAACAATACTGCAGAATCATTCGATAAAGTATATACATATAACCAGAAAATCAGCCCTACTGCAACACAACAGGTGGAAAATACTATGGTAGAGCCACTTTATGCAGGATTGGCCGCACTTGCTATTGCAATACTTATTTCTATCAGTGCAGTTGCCATGCATTATAGAAAAAAAGCAAGGAAATCAGAAAAGAAGAAGGGCGAAAAAAAGATTGAAAAAGAGGATAGTTCTAAAAAGAATCAATAAATTTTTTAATATGTGTGGAATAGATATATATGAATGATTATTCGCTGCGAATACTTTACATGCTCAAATTCAGTGATATCACTGGATATGGATTATCCAAACAGCTTTCCAATTCTGCGACTGGAAAAAATATTTCAAATGGTGCACTCATACCTGTATTAAACCGCCTTCTTTCTGAAAATTTTATTACATTTAATATGCGCGATGGAAAGAAGTTCTACTCACTTACCGACAAGGGAAAACAGTTTGTAGACAATGTGCTTGACCTGAACGAAGAAGTACGTGACCAGGCCATTTGCGATGCTATAGACCGGGAATTTCCATACATAAATGTATTTACAGATATTCAGGATTATAATGTCCTGAAAAACTTGATAAGAGAAATAGGCCATCCAGTTATAGAAATAATACGGCAGGCATTTTACCTGAGAAAAAATGGGAATGAAAAAGCCATAAGCGATATAAAGAAAAAAATGGGAGATATCATCAACGAAGCTAGAGCTCAGAATATGAAGAATAAGCAGCAGTAACCATTTCAGAATGCTTCCAGCAATACCTTGCTATAGGCTATCCATCAAGGGTTCTTGAAACCATTTTTTTCGGCCTTCTTCTTGGCTGCAATATATCTAAAGGTGAATTAATGGCATCTTAAAATGCTCCTTTGACAAAGTATTGCATTATCATTGCAATTGCATTCCCATCATAAATTATTATGTTTCCAATAAGTACAAGAAAAACATTGAAATAATGGTGTTTATGAGATTGAAAGTTAACTTTATTAAGGTACCTGATGATTATTCCGCTATTACTGCAATATAAATTATATATAATTTCTATATTCCGGGAGTATTCGTTACTAATATGAATATTGAATCACTGATAAAGTATAATACATGGCAGGAAACAAATGCTTTAAATAAAAAATTGTTCAATGAATATAAAAGGGCACTTTTTATAATATTCTAAAATACATGAATAATATCCAAATTATAGGCAGGTTATGGTTACGCCCCTATTGCCTGGTTATATTGCATGAAAAACAGCCTATCACCTTTCATTGTTTTTCGGCATCTCGGCTAAAAGTTCAAACATATAAACTATATGCCCTGAATGTAATATTGCATTATTGATATCAGGGGAATTTGAGAGTTTTCAATCTTTTGGCAACAATCCCTGCTAATTGTTTAATGACAAATGTTTTTATATAATTTGGATATATTAATTTATGTTGCATACAGTGTTAAATAAAAACTTTAGCAGATGTTATGTTATTGGCCCAGAAAACAGTGTAATTCAAAAAACTAATGCTGGAATTAAAAAAATTAATGGAATAACTATTGCTTTAAATAAAGAATATAATAATACAGTGGTGGGCTGATTGCCTGGCGAGTATTTAGACCAAATTTTAAAATACACATCCAGCAGGTCAAAATATGCCGAGGCAAGGTTTATGGATATAGAAAGCAACGCCCTTTCTTACAGGAATGGCTCATTTGAAGGCGTGGATTTTGACTCTGAAAAAGGATATGCCTTCCGTGTTGCAAATAATTCTATTGCTATGGGCTTCTGCGATTCTGAAGATTGGGATACTATCAAGAATACCATTGATATCGCAATAAGGAAATCTAATGCATCAGGAAAAAACAATATAAGTTTTGGCAGGGCAATAAAAGATGGTTGGGAAGTACAACAGAAGAAAAAAATTGGAGATTTTTCTATAGAAGACAAAATAAGCATATTAAAAGACAATGATTCATGCATGGAAAATGACGGTGCCTCTGTACGTGTAAATAGAATAAGTGATAAAAGCATAAATCAACGGTATATTAATTCTGTTGGTTCCGACATAAGAGGAAAAATATTCCGGGTTGCCTATACATATATGATGGGTTTCGCCGATAGTGGCAACTTTGAACAGTCTATCCAGCAGTTTGGCGCCTCATCAGGTTTTGAGTATATAGATTCATTGAATCTTGAAAATAGAATATATGAAGATGCAAAAGGCCTTTTAGATTCACTGAAGGCTACAAAGCCAGATGAAGGGAATTACGATATTGTTGTTGGGCCTGAGATATCAGGAATTACAGCCCATGAATCCTGTGGGCATCCCACCGAATATGATAGAATAATAGGGCGGGAGGGCGCACAGGCAGGTGAATCATTCCTGGCGGGAAAAAGATATCCATTTAAAGTGGGTTCCAAAAATGTAAGCATTATAGATAATCCATCATTAAAGGAAAGCTATGGATATTATAAATACGATGATGAAGGAACTCCTTCCCGTAAAAGATATCTTTACAGAGAAGGAATGACCGGCGAATTTATATTAAATAGAGAAAGTGCTGCTTTATTGGGTGAAGACTCAAATGGTGGAGGCAGATCATCTTCATGGGACATGGAACCGCTGGGTAGAATGAGTACAACGTATATTGAACCTGGCAACTATTCTGTTGATGAATTGATTGATGGCGTAAAAAATGGCATATATATAAATTCATTTACAGAGTGGAATATAGATGATATACGTTTCAATGAGAAATATGTAGGGAAGGATGCTTTTTACATCAAGAATGGAAAGATTGCAGGAAGGGTAAAAAGGCCTACAATAGAGACAAATACTGTAAAATTTTACAGTTCGGTTGATGCAGTCGGCAAGGACCTTGAATTTTATGCAGGAACATGTGGCAAGGGTGATCCGGAACAGGGAATAGAAGTATGGATGGGTGGCCCTCACATGCGTTTAAGGGAGGTGCATATAAAATGAGCCTGGATTTGAATTTAGTGAAGGAAAAATTGGAAAGAAAGGGATTTACAGAATATGCATTGACATTAATTGAGAATAATATTGAACAGATTCGTTTTTCACAAAATTTAATTGACCTTTCAAATATATGGAACGAACAGAGAATAAATGTATTTGCGGCCAATGGCAATAAAGTTGCAACAACAATAATGAGGGATATGAATGACGATAACATTGATAAACTGTGGAAAGCCGTTAATGCATCGCCTGGCGATAAATTATTTTCTGGCTTGAACACTGAAAGGCAGAACTATCATGGAAATAATTCAAAATTTTTTGAATATGATCTCCAGGATTTTTCAAAATCAGCAATACAATCGGCACTGGACAGTGGTGCTGAGAGGGTGGCTGGAACAGCTTACAATATATCAACAAATGTAAAATCAATGACACGGTACAATGAATGTGAATACAAGACTGGCGGGATTGAATTGAATATAAGGTCATTTAAGGGAGAATTTTCTGGCCAGGAAGGAATACACTGGGGATTGAGCTCTGGTGTAAATAAATCTTCTTTTGAAAGGGCAGGATCTGAATCTGCAGGCACCGCTATTGCTACTGGCAAAAAAGAAAATATCAATCCCGGAAAATATACCGTTATTATGTCACCGTACGTTATTGGAAATATAGTATCCAGTTCAATTGGATCACTTTCCTATTATGCCATTGAAGCAGGCATGAGCAACTTTAAAGATGAAATGGGCAACAGGGTTGCAGGAGATCAAGTTTCACTTATTGATGATCCTTTAGACTCCAGTGGTGTTGGGTACCGCCTTGCCGATGATGAATGCACAGGCACCAGAAAAAACGAAATTATAAAAAATGGCATTCTTAAAACTTATCTTCACTCATATTCTACTGCAACCAGATCCGGTACAAAAACTACCGGAAACGCAGGAATTATAAAGCCGACTGCATGGCAGCCAAAACTTCTCCCTGGCATAGATAAATTATCAGATATGATAGCAGGGCTTAAAGATGGTTTGCTTATTGAAAACTGCTGGTACACCCGTTTCCAGGATTATAAGAATGGAATATTCTCCACTGTCCCTAGGGATGGAGTTTTTCTCATACATAACGGAGAAATAAATGGAAATGTTGCAGGAATTAGAATCAGCGACTCTTTCAGAAATATACTTTCTAACATAGAAGAAGTATCTTCAGAATCTAAAAATGCCAAATGGTGGCAGGAGGTTGCTGCCACAAATATGCCATATGTAAAGGCAAAAGGCGTTAATATATCACGGGCATTCTGAATTCAATAATATTTTCTAAATATTTATCTTTTCCAGGAAACATATGTATTCCAGAGATAAATGGCATAGAAAATTCTATGAACTGGCTGTAAATTAGCATTCCACTGGAAAAGTGAATGGAACTTATTTGATGGTTGCCATGCCTTCAGCTATAAATTTTTCATAATTTTGTGAAGTTTTTTAAATATAAAACCATATAGCAACGATATAAAAATACTGTAATTTTCAAATAATAGTTGATGGAAATAAAACCCTGCATTGCTAAAGGCCATTGTATTTATTATATTTTAAAGAGGTATGCATATAGCAATATTTATATTTCTTTCTGGATTATTCATATATGGATATATTGGAGTTATACAGGCGATTGATCGATGCGCCCCAAGATAAGAAAAATGATGTTTTATCTGAACTTAAAAATATAAAACCGGATTATTCAATTAACTGGGTATCAGACATATTTGAAAAGTTATTTATTAATGAGAAAAAAAAGGCTATTATTTACACAAATATAGATACAGGAATAGAAAAATCATTCACATACTATGAGCTTTATCAACATTATAACAGATTCATCAATTTGTTAAGGGATAAAAATATCAAAAAGGGCTCAAACATATATGTTATACTGCCTGCTGTATTAGAACAGTGGTATATCATGCTTGGAGCATTGAAGGCAGGATATACAATCATTCCAACTGCACAGAATATAACAGAATATGAATTAAAATTCAGATTTGAGAATGATGCACCGGCGGTAGTCGTATCCGATATCGCTAATTTTGAGAAAATTGAAAGGTCTTTAAAAAACAACCCTGTCAAGTTAATTGTAGGTGAATTGAATTCCTGGGAAAGCATAGATAAAATATATGATTTTCCCGATAGGGCTGAACCTGAAAAATTATATGTTGATGATGTTTTTATTAAATACTTTACATCCGGTACCACTGGAATGCCCAAAGCAGTCAGGCACAGTGCAGTTCTTTATCCTCTCGGGCAGTTAAGTACAGTAACTGCTATTGGCATAAAAAAGGATTACATTCATGTGAATTTAAGTTCACCAGGATGGGCTAAATTTGCATGGAGTTCAATTTTCGCACCATTATGCGCAGGTGCAACAGTACTGGCTATTGATTATAGTGGAAAACTCAATTCGCATAAATATCTCCAAACTTTAGACAAATATAAGGTAAATTCATTCTGCGCTCCACCAACAGCATGGAGGCAATTTATTGCACAGAAATTTGACGACATAAAGCTTGAAAACCTGAAGGAAACAGTGAGTGCTGGAGAACCCTTAAATGGAGAGGTTATTTCTAAATGGAGGTCTAAATTTAGAACTACAATACGTGATTTTTATGGACAGAGTGAATCAACGGCCATGGTTGCAAATATCCCTGGTGCTGATGTAATTCCAGGGTCCATGGGCAAGCCATTATCGCTGTATAATATGAAATTGCTTGATGAAAATATGGATATAATAACTGAGCCTGATGTGGTGGGTGATATTGCTGTACAGGATTATTACCATAATTATGGATTATTCCTTGGGTATTCACATGAAGGCAAAAATAAAGAGGTGTTCAGGAATAATTTTTATTTAACAGGGGATAGGGCATATTTTGATGATGAAGGCAATTTCTATTTTGTAAGCAGATCGGATGATGTTATAAAGAGTTCAGATTACAGAGTTGGCCCCTTTGAAGTTGAAAGTGCAATTATACAGAACAGCAGTGTGCTTGAATCTGCTGTTGTTGGCAGGCCTGATCCAATGAAATACCAGCTTATCAAGGCATATGTGGTTTTAAAGGAGGGAGAATTAAAAAATCTTCAGACTGCAGAGTCAATATATAAGAGCGTCAAGAATATTCTGCCACGTTACAAATTGCCGGGAATAATAGAATTTACAGATGAACTGCCTAAGACGATAAGTGGAAAAATTAAGAGAAATGAATTGAGAAAAATAGAAGAGGAAAAAGTTTCTAATGGCATATCAGGAAAATTCGAATTTACAGTAAGATGACGGAATTGATAACATTTTTTTGAATTTTTATCGGAAACATGGTTATAAATACTATAAAATGTATAATTTTGTTTACTATTAAACATTGCTATATCGCTATATTAAATTAATATAACATTGTTTTTATCTGTAAATTTATAATTTTATAATTCATGCCATAGTATTGTTATAATCGATATATTTAAATAGATTGTAATAGTATAGTTTTTTAATGAACTCAATATTGAAGTTTATAATTTTGGGTATACCATATTTTTTTATGGTACTTGGTGTAGGAATATATGATAGGGTCAACCCAGAAATAGGTGGGTTTCCCTTTTTCTACTGGTACCAGTTAATGTGGATATTCATAGCAGCTGGCCTGACGTTTAGTGTGTATAGCATAGAAAATGCTGAAAAGAAGAATAGCAAAAAGGTGATGCATTAATGTTCAATAATTATGACCTTGCACTGTTCTTTGCTATTATAATTGTTGTTTTATTTGCAGGTTATATGGCATATTTCTGGAGGAAGCCAAAAGATATGGATTCCCATGAAGAATGGAGCCTTGGTGGCAGGAGATTTGGAACAGTTGTAATGTGGTTCCTGCTGGGTGGCGACCTTTACACTGCATATACACTTATAGCTGTTCCAGGAGCAGCGGCAACTGGTACGATAGGTGGTGGGGCATTTGCAATGTTTGCTATTGCCTACGGTGTGATGATTTATCCAATAGTTTATGGAACAATGCCAAGGTTATGGAATGTTTCAAAGAGAAGAGGATATATCACGGCAGCTGATTTTGTCAGAGATAGGTTTTCATCCAGATTTCTGGCAATGCTTATTGCGTTGACAGGCGTTCTGGCTGAGCTTCCATATATAGCCTTGCAGATAACAGGAATAAAGTATGTGCTGGGTGCACTTTCACTGCCAATTACATTGAGCCTGATAATAGCATTCATTATGGTGGCTGGTTTTACTTTTGTGAGCGGCCTCAGAGGCCCTGCACTTACATCAATGTTGAAAGACGCAATCATATGGGCTGCTGTTCTGGTCATCATAATTTATATACCGATGCAATTGGGCGGCTTTGGCCACATATTTGCAAAGGCAGGTACAATATCTGGTTATTACGGATTGGACATAAATCCTATAATAGCTGTAGGATACACAAGCCTGGCTCTTGGTTCTGCACTCGCATTATTCCTTTACCCCCATGCCATAACAGGCACACTGGGCGCCAAGGATTCAAAAACTATAAGGAGGAATGCATCGCTTCTTCCATTATATAATGTACTTTTAATGTTCGTGGCATTGGTGGGTGTTATGGCAGTTGTATATTACAATGCAGTGCCAAAGGTAAGCAGCGAAGCACTTCCAAAACTTGTGATGGCGATGTTTCCCGCATCATTTACTGCATTTGCATTTGCCGCCGTTGTAGTAGGAAGCATAGTTCCAGCTTCAATTATGGCATTGGCCTCTGCAAATCTGCTGACCAGGAATGTATACTTAGAGTATATAAATCCAAAGGCATCAGAAAAATCACAGACAAACCTGTCAAGAGTTCTTGTAATGGCTGTAATTTTCGGCGCACTTGCATTTTCACTTATTCCAGCAGCATCAGGTGAAATAGTATATCTGCAAACAATTGGCGGTGCAATAATAATGCAGACACTTCCGGCTGTATATATGGCTTTATTTACAAGAAAATTAAACAAATATCCTGTAGGTTTGGGATGGCTGGCTGGCCTTACAACAGTAATGGTTACACTGGCCCAGCTTGACTTTAGTACATCTCTGTATAAAAACCTTGATTTCTTATACGTCGGAATACTGGCACTTGTGATAAATTTAGCCGTTGTAGCCATTGGAATGGGAGTAATGAAGGCAATGCATAAAATAAAAGATGAGGGCATTATAGACAACAGTGAATTTGAAGATGTAGAGTAAAAAAATTTATTATTTATTTTCGATCATATTTTTTATTTTATTTAGATTTTCAACAAAATATTTTAAAGATTCAGGATTTTGAATAGAACTATTATTTACAGCTATGGAAACGTCAATGCCTTTTAATATATTTTTAACTGGCAATTCCATTTTCTTGCCATTCAATGTTTTCGGTATATCAGGCACATCATAAATATAATCTGGAACGTGCCTTGGGCTGAGCTGGCTGGCCAGTTCATGTTTTATAGTTTTTTTCAGATCCTCTGTCAATAATGAACCATTATCAAGCTTGACAAACAGGATAAATACATATTTTTCTGAAAGTTCAAGGCCAACAGCCAGAGAATCATTTATGCCATTTATTTTTTCAAGGACAGAATATATCTCCGCTGTTCCTATTCGTATCCCATTTCTATTCAATACAGCATCTGATCTTCCGCTTATAATAACTCCACCATCAGAGTTAATAGTTATAAAATCCCCATGCCGCCATATGCCCGGATAATAGGAGTAATAGCTTTCATAATATCGCTTTTTGCCAGGGTCATTCCAGAAAAATACAGGCATGGAAGGTATAGAATTAAGTATAACCATCTCTCCAGGCTTATTATATACAGAAATGCCATCATTGTCAAATGATTGTATATTTACCCCTAGCCCGCGGCACTGAATTTCTCCTGAATGGACTGGAAGTATAGGAGCGCCAGCACAGACTGCAGAGCATATATCAGTTCCACCACTCAATGAAGAAAGCCATACATTCTTTTTTACATTTTCATAAATATAATTAAATCCGCTACTTGATAATGGGCTTCCAGTAGAACCGATAAAATATAGTTTGTCCAGCTTAAATTTCTTTCCAGGGTTAATATTATTCTTTATGCATGCATCAATAAATGCTGCGCTTATGCCAAGGTGGGTCAGGTTGTATTTATCTGCCATTCGCCATACAGCGTAATCGTCAGGGTATCCTGGATTCCCATTATAAAGGAATATGGTTGAACCCATAATCAAACCGCTTGCAAGAACATTCCACATCATCCATCCAGTTGTGGTAATCCATGTAAATTTGCTTTCTTCGGAGATATCCATATGCATGCCTAAAAGCTTGAAGTGTTCCAGGACAATGCCTCCGTGGCTGTGGACAATTGCCTTTGGTTTGCCTGTTGTACCGGAAGAATAGAGGACCCAGAGTGGGTGTGAAAACTCCATCGCCTCTGGAATAAATTCATTTTCTGCTTTTTCAATATTATCAATATCGATAAAATTGTCCAATTTTATATTTCCTGTTGATATTGCCACAGATATATTGGGAAGTGAATTATATAGCTCAGTGCAGACGTCAGAGCGGTCATAGAGCTTTCCACCATAATAATATGATGGAGATACTATAAGCACTGATGGATTGATCTGTGAGAAGCGGTCAATCACGCCTTTTTTTCCAAAATCTGTTGAACATGAAGAGTATATGGCACCGATGGATGCAGCAGCAAGAAAGGATATAATAGCCTCAGGAATATTAGAAATGTATGCTGCAACGGTATCTCCCTTCTTTATTCCAGACTTTTTAAGGAAAAAGGCAAGGGAGCTCACCTTCTTCCATAATTCACTGTAGGATATTTTCTGATAATTTCCCATTTCGTCAAGAGATTCTATAGCAGTTTTATCTAAATTTCTATTTTTATAAACGTAATATGAGTAATTTAAGTATGAACCTTTAAACCACACTGTATTTACGTTGGATCCTTCTATGACATGAGAATAATTGCCCAGATGGATGTTAAAAAAATTGGAAAGGCCAACCCAGAAACTATCCTGATCTTTTATGGAAAAATTCCAAAGTTCCTCATAACTGGTTAATTTTAATCCATATTGCCTATTTATGAATCCAATAAATTTATGCATCCTGGAATTTATTATAATGCTTTTATCTGGTTTCCACAGTATCTGATTTTCCATTTATGAAAAAGCCATATCTATATATAAAATTTCTTATATGTACTTCAATCAGGAGTGTTCACAATGAATCCTAGAACCAATTTAATGCGCAATGCAAGAGTAGAGCATAGTTTAAACTACTTGAAATGTTTCACTGTTATTCAGTATGCGTGTTAATATCTATCTTAATTATAAGCTTATAGATATGCTTATATATAGTGATGATAATAACAATATATGTATAGCGAAGAAAACCTGTTTAAAAAAATTGGATATGTAGAGTTTTATGTAAACAGCGCAAAAACATGGGCATATTATATGGAAAAAGGATTTGGCATGGATTTAACCGGTTACTCCGGCCTTGAAACAGGGATAAGGGACAGAACATCGTATATGTTGAAAAAAGGCGATATTAAGCTTGTGTTCACCAGTTCCCTGAAAGAAAATACTGAAATTACAGATTCCATAGTAAAACATGGAGATGGAGTCAGGGATATAGTACTGGAAGTTGATGATATAGATTATACAAAAAAGAACCTTGAATCGAATAATGTTAAAGTTTCTGCAATAAGTGAGGATAAGGATAGCAACGGAAAAATCAGAAAAGCAAGGATTAAAACATATGGGGATACTGTTCATACATTGCTTGAAAAGGGTGATTATAAGGGCTTCTTGCCACATTACAAAGATATGTATGGAAAGTCTATGGATTCTGGGCTTTATTTTACAGATCATGTAGTTGGAAATGTGAATGAAGGAGAAATGGACCAATGGGCAAATTATTACATAAAGAATATGAATTTTCACCAGCTTATTACCTTTGACGATAAGGATATCAGGACTGATTATTCTGCACTCCGATCAAAGGTCGTAAAATATAATGATAATATAGTCTTTCCAATAAATGAACCGGCCAGAGGGCTTAAAAAATCACAGATACAGGAATATATTGATTTTTATAATTCGCCAGGCGTTCAGCATATAGCCCTCAAAACTGACAATATTATAAAAACAGTAACAATGTTAAGGGAAAATGGAGTTGAATTCCTGCCAACTCCTGTTTCTTATTATGATAATTTATTGGAGAGGGTTGGAAGCCTGGATGAAGATATAGAGAAATTAAAAGAGCTCAATATACTTGTAGATAGGGACAGTGATGGTTATCTACTTCAAATTTTCACAAAACCTGTTACAGACAGGCCAACATTTTTCTTTGAGGTCATACAGCGGAAGGGGGCAAAATCATTTGGAGCTGGCAATTTTAAAGCGCTTTTTGAATCTATTGAGAGGGAACAGGCTGAAAGAGGAAATTTATGAAGATATGCAGGATTAAAGCGGAAAACATGGAATATTTCTGCATATACAATGATGGAAAACTGTATGACCTATCTGTTCTCTTGAAAATGGAATATCAGAAAATTTATGATGGCTTTTATAACCTATACGATAAAATTACATCCCTTAAACTGGATAGCAATGCGATTATAAAGCCGGAATCATTTTCATATATGATTCCAATTCCAGGCATGAGATCAGTGAGAGATTTTTATTCTTTTGAAGACCATGTTAAAAATGCAAGGAAAAATAAAGGGCTTGGTATGATTCCAGAATGGTATAAATTTCCGGTATTCTATTTTTCATGCACGCCAAATGTATATCCATCAGATTCTGAAATAAAATATCCTGAAAAGAGCAGTGCATTTGATTATGAAATGGAGATTGCGGCTGTTATTGGAAACACAGTGAAAGACTGCCATAAGAATTGCATTGATTCTATTTTTGGCTTTATTATAATGAATGACTGGAGCCTTCGCGATATACAGAAAGAAGAAATGAAAGTAATGCTTGGCCCTGCAAAAGGGAAGGATTACGCCACATCCTTTGGCAGATATCTTGTTACACGGGATGAAATTATGCTTAGAATGGAGAAAGGGAAAATAGACCTTGATTTAAGGGCTTATGTCAATGGCAAATTATATTCATCCAATAACCTCAAAAACATCTATTACAGCTTCGACCAGATGCTGGAACGTGCTTCAGAGTCAGTGCCATTGCTTCCTGGTGATGTGATTGGCAGCGGGACATTTGGCACAGGTTGCATACTTGAGCTTGGCGCCGATAAGTATGGCTGGCTGAAAAAAGGCGATAATGTAAGTTTGGAATCATCAGTAGCTGGTGAATGCATTAACAGGGTGGTATGATGGTTTATTATATTAGAATGGGTGAAATACCTGAAAAAAGGCATACGTATATAAAAAAAGAGAATGTTTTTAAGGAAGAGTTGTTTGGCTTATCTGGCTTCGAAGGGCGATATTCCCTGCTATACCATATATTTGATCCAGCAGAAGTTGATAGCGAAGAAACTGAAGAAATTGAAAAAATAGCAATCAACGATAAAGCTGAGCACAGGCATATTCAGGCGGGGAAGCTTCCAGAAGAGGGCAATTTTTATACAGGAAGGCAGATACTTTTCAAGAACTGCGATACATCTACGGGAATTATTTATACAGAAAAAAATACTGATGAATATTTCAGAAATGCAATCTGCGATGAGGTTTTCTTTGTCCAGTCAGGGAGGGGATTCGTAGAAAGTGCATTTGGCAAACTTAAATTCAGGCCAGGCGATTTTATCTTCATACCGAAAGGAACTACATACAGGACAAAAATTGATGAAAAAATATATGTGTTTTTTGTCCAATCCTCTGACCATATAAACATACCTGAAAGATATATGAATCCATATGGCCAGATCAAGGAAGGCATACCATACTATACAAGAGATATAAAAGTTCCAGAGTTTCAGAAAGCACAGAACATTGCCGGTGAATATAAAATAAGGGTATATTATGGTGACAGGTATATTAATTATAGAAGGAAAAATCCAGTATTTGACCTGGTAGGCTATGATGGTTATCTATATCCATTTACATTGAATATAGAGAATATTGCGCCTATAGTAGGAAAATTGCATATGCCACCGCCTGTACATGAAATATTTGAATCTAAAAAGTTCATGATCGGTGCGTTCCTTCCCCGGCCATTTGATTTTGATTCCAATGCAATACCTGTTCCATATGCGCATAACAATATTGATTCTGATGAACTGATATTCTATTCATCAGGGAATTTTATGAGCAGAAAGGGCATAGGCACCAGATCAATAACAATGCACGTTCATGGAATGATCCATGGGCCTCAGCCGGGCATAATAGAAAACAGCATAGGTGCCAGAAAAACAGATGAGGTAGCAATAATGGTTGAATCTTATAAATGGCTTGATGCTACAGAGAAAGCCGAGAAGGTAAAGGATAATAATTATAAATATTCGTGGAAATATTAAAAATTATTTATGGTCTGCAAGGCCCAGCCAGAACTTCTCTTCAAGATCCAGTATTGACCTTGCTCCCCCAATAAATTTATTTTTTTCATCATTGCTATGTATTCCAATTATATTTTCCATTGCATCTTCATGCTGTGATTCAATTTCCCTGTGGAATGTGAAATATAGCATATCCATATTATGATATTTTCTTTTCTTCATAATTTCAAGGCCAGGAAGCAGTTTATCCCACATAGGTATTGCCATATTCTCAAGTGCGAATTCCGCACCAAGGGCATGCGCATGATCTGATGAAAAATAATCCCTCATTCCATCAAGCCATGCCTTTGTTGTTGGTAGCTGGGCCCTCTTTACAAGAGAAGCTGCATCCATTCCAATAGATTTCAAATAGCGCCTGTACAGAAGTTCATGCCTCTTGGCCGGGTCTCCTGTACCCAGCTCAGAAACCAATATGCCTGTCAATTCGTAAGCATCTTTCTCATCTTCAGTATTAACAAGCAATTTTGCAAGAATTTCTGGCCATTCTCGAGTAAAATGGTAAAACTCAATAGAGAACCGTTCAAATTCGCTGTCTGTTATATCGCCTCTTGAAAATCTGTCAAGAAAACTATTGTCTGTTGCAGCATGCGACTTTACTATATCTTTTATTTCATGATAAAAGTTTGATGTTTGCATTATTATAAATATAATAAAACATATTTAAGCTTTTCCCAAAAGACGTTATTAATATAAAACGCACTGATAAATATTAGGCTTTCTCATACTATTTTGTGTATTGCCCTGATATTATGGTATTCTGATAATTGATGCAATATTATATTGCTATAGATTATCAGAAATTAAGGGAAGAAAGTTGAAAAATATAGGCTTGAATCAAAGCTTGAGCCATATTTAATGGAAATAGGAAAGCTGGCAAATTAATATTTAATAAAAAAAATTAGAAGTGCCAGGCATAAGTTTTTCATAGTAGATGAATGAAGAGAGAACAATCATGGCTAAAAGTACAGTACAAAGATCTATTTTCTGGCTTCAAGTGATTGTTTGGCGAGGCAACAATGACAGTTAAACCTGGATATATGCCCCAGAACTTGAATCAAATAGATATTTCGCAGCGAATTCAAAAAATTAAAGGATGTTAATATATTATGCAACGTTCTATCAATATAATTATAAATGAACGCAAATAAATCAAAATTAGATAATTATGATGGCTTGGCCCAGCCAGGCGATCGCAAAATAGCATCCTTCCAATTCTTATAATTTTCAGAAATGGCATATAATCCCTTCTTTATACTGTATATTTGGCCTACCAGCACTTATCATGTATATCATTTAAACATAACTGTACAGATCCCTTATCTGCTTATAATTCAAACAAATTTTAAGTGGTGCTTTCGCAAACATTAAATAACATTCTTTGATGCGTTAAAATGGTAAATAGTGAATCTATCCTGAAAAGAAATATAGGTTTTTCGCCAGATTACATGAATAAGAACTTTGATGCCACTGAGGATTTCTACTCTTTTTGCAACGGCAAATGGCTTGAGGAAACAAAAATACCAAAAGATAGATCAAGGTATGGTTCATTTGATATGTTATACGAAAAGAATATGCACATTTTAAACAATATCCTTGAAAGAAGTTCTAAGGCCCCTGAATCTCCTTTAGAAAAACAGTTAGGCGATTTTTATAAGTCTGCTATGAATACCAGGAAGCTTGAAGCGATTAAATTCAGGCCCGTCAGCACTATAATAAAAAAAATTGATGAGATGGACAGAAGCAGGCTGCCAGAACTCCTTGCTTACCTTTCATTGAATGGCGTGGACATATTCTTTAATTCCGAAACGGAAGAGGACGCAAAAAATACTGAAATATATGCTTTATATATTTTACAGGGCGGCATTTCACTTCCAGACAGAGATTATTATCTTGATAGCAAAATGAAACAGATCCTTGATGCATATAAAGTACATATTGCAAATATGTTTGCACTTTATGGGTACAGCAGGGAAGAGGCAGAGAAATCAGCCAGCAATGTAATTAAAATTGAAAGCGCCCTTGCGAAATTCAGCAGATCAAAAACTGATCTCCGTGACGTGGAAAAAGCATACAATAGAATGGAACTGGATGAAATAGATTCTAAATATTCTGAGTTTGGATTTAAAAAATATTTCTCTGAAATAAGCAGCGCGGACATAGAATATGCAATAATTGATGCCCCTGAATTTTTTTCAGAGGCAGATGCTATGTTAAAAACCATGCCAGAAATGGAATTAAAGGAATATTTTAAGTGGAAGGCATTGAATAGCTATGCGCCATTAATGCATAATGCGGCAGTTAAGGAAAATTTTAATTTCTTTAAAAAGGCACTGCTTGGCCAGGAAAAGATAGCACCAAGATGGAGAACAGCTGTTAATATTATAGATGGATCAATTGGCGATTCTCTTGGCTATATATATGTCCGTGACCATTTTGGAAAAGAAGCCGAGAACAAAATAAGCATACTTATTGATGATTTAAAAAGCATATTCAAAGAAAGGCTGGAAAAGAATCCATGGATGGGTGCTGAGACCAGAGAAAGAGCATTGAAAAAGTTTTCAAAATTTACCACTAAAATTGGCTATCCAAAAAAACTGAAGGACTATTCTTCAATAGAGATAAAACCAGATGATTATGCTGGCAATGTTGTAAGATCAATGCTTTATGAACAGAACAGGCAACTTTCGCGCATTGGAAAGGAGGTTGACAGATCAGAATGGTTCATGACACCACCTACAGTTAATGCATACTTCAATCCTATGGGAAATGAAATTGTTTTTCCTGCTGGAATAATGCAGCCACCGTTCTTTGATGCAGAAATGGATGACCCTGTGAATTATGGTGGAATAGGCAGTGTTATAGCACACGAGATTACACATGGATACGATGACCAGGGAAGCCATTTTGATGAAAATGGAAATATGGCAAACTGGTGGCTTCCAGATGATAAGAAAAGATTTGATGAGCTTGCTGCAAAAGTTGTAGACATGTACCAGAAAGTTGAAATATTGCCAGGCTTCCATATTAATGGAAAACTGACGCTTGGAGAGAATATTGCGGACCTTGGAGCCGTTTTGATTGCCTACGATGCCATGCAAAGAAGGTTAAAAGCTGAGCCATCGAAAAACATATTGATTGATGGATTTACTCCTGAACAGCGTTTCTTTATTTCATGGGGGCAGATCTGGAGAACAAAAATAAGGGATAATGAGGCAAAGCGGCTTGCCACAATTGATCCACATTCGCCTGGTTCTGCCAGAGGAACGCTGCCTGCATGGAACCATCCAGATTTTAACAGGATATTCAGCGGGAAGATAGAACATAATTGCCATGTAATAATGTGGTAAGCAATATTTTATAACCAGCTTATTTTTCTTAAAATATCTATTAAGCCTCCAATATTTTCAATTTCATAATCTTTATTTTTGGATTCTTTTTCAATGCCATGCGTTACAAGAATGGCTATAGACCCTAATTTTTTTGCTGGGATCAGGTCATTATCTATATCGCCAACAACAATTGTATTTTCAGGCAACACGCCCAATTCATGCATAGCCTTAAGATATGGCTCTGTATCTGGCTTTCCATTTTTAACATCATCCATTGTAACCAGGGCGTCAACGTTGATTTTTAATGTATCCATCATTTTTCGGCGCGATGATGTTACTATAGCAATTTTTATACCTGCATTCCTGATCTGTTCAAATGTTTCTTCAACATCATTGAATAGCTTAACTTTATCTTTATAGGCTGCAAAATATTTTTCCTCATGCACTTCAATTTCGGGATTGCGTGCATTCATTTTTTTGATGAGCATGGAACCAGGATAGCCTATCATCAGCCGTATTACCTCCGGATCTGAATCAATTCCAAAATCTTTAAATGCTTTTTCCCATGATTTAATTCGGTAGTTAATTGAATCTAAAATAGTGCCATCCAGATCAAAAATGATTGCTTTTGCAGTTTTTAGCATATACTATAATACAATATTTATAAATAAATTTTAGCAGGGAAATTTATTTTTTAGCCGATATAGCCATACTGGAATTGTCATAAACAACTTTTTCAGTTTTTTTGCCAAGAACCTCGTGTGCCAGGAGAACTATGAAAGCTGCGGCCATAAAGGTTGCTGCGCCAGTAATGAAAGCGTATTTGAATGCTATAAAGTCTGGGAATGAGAATGTTTGAATGCCTGTTGCGGTATGGACTATGTCGACAACTGTATAGAGAGAAAGTATTGTTCCAGCAATTGGTGCACCGATACTGCTTCCAATATACCTGAATGTACTGTTCATTGATGTGGCAAGGCCCATATCCTTTGGCTCGACTGAAAGCACAAGCAAATTTATTATAGATGCATTCATGATTGCCATCCCGGAACCGATGATAACTTCGTCAGCCAGAGTCATATAAAGCCCAGGTGATCCTGAAAGAAGCAGAAAACCCATTGCGGTAATAAGTGAGCCAACAATTGCAAGTGGTTTTATTCCGGTTTTTGTGATTAGCCTCCCGGTAACGATAGAGAATGTTATCATGCCAAGGGCAAAAGCAACCATTGCAATGCCTGTATAAACTATTGAAAAGCCGAATCCATATGGTGAAGGGGTTTCAAATTTATATGATAGGGCCTGCATTGAGAGATACATGCCAAGCCCGGATACAGTTAATGTTAAATTGGCAATAAGGACATTTCTCTTTGATAGCAGTTTCATATCAAATATTGCCTCGCCGCCATGCCTGAAATAATGCCTTTCGTATATAAACATAGGGATCAACAGCATTAAACCTATTACTAACATGGCAAGGAACAGGAAAGAACTCCATCCCCATGATGAGCCTTCAGACATGGCAAGGACAATCAATGCAAGCGGTGCGCCAAGGGCTATTGCCCCAATATAATCGACTTTCACATCTGGCTTTCTATATTTAGATTCCCTTACCTTCCAGATTGTTAATATTGCAAGTGCAACAATGAATGGTATTGCTGTATGGTATGTCATTCTCCAGCCATAATAATTTGAAATGAATGAACCAAGTGGCAGGCTGATGGCAAAGCCAGCACCAAACATGCCGCTGATCAGTGCCTGGGCTTTAGGAACCATATTTCTGGGAAATTCTTCACGTACCATTGCCATTCCAAGTGGCATTATTGTAAGGCCAACACCCTGGACAGCCCTTGAAATTACCATAAAAGTAAAATTGGGGGAAAAACCTGTTACTGAAACCGCTGCAGCATATAATAGCATTACAATAGACATCATTTTTTTCTTTCCGTAGATATCAGCAAGCTTGCCAACAACCGGGCTGAGGGCAACACCGGTAAGCAGATAGGTGGAAAGTACCAGGCTAACCTGGTCAACGCTTATATGGAATTCCTCTGCTATAGATGGAAGCGATGGAGTCAGCATCCCTTCAACATACATAACTGCTACTATGATCATCGAAAATAATATTAAAACGAACCTTGCATATTTTGCATCAACTTTATCTTCCATTTCATTCAACTCCAGCAATCATATATACTCAATTTTTTTTATGATTGCCAAATTTACTATAGGTAATTGTAATTCAGTATTTAATAGTTTCTTTACTGAATAGTTTATAAATAAATTAATATATTTACATTGAAAAAATTCGCTCTGGATATGGCATTCCAATGTTTCCCATTAATTATTTGCCAAAATAATATGCAACAGGTTTTCGAAATTTAAGAACTTCGCTTAAGAAATGAATATCTTTTTTTATAAACTGTTGCGTATTTCCTGGCAGTTAAAATAGCATCTTTCATGCTGGCAAAATCGGCACGGTTCTTTCCAGCTATGTCAAATGCAGTTCCATGGTCTACCGATGTCCTCAAAAACGGGAGACCGGGATTCATGCTGACCGTATGCCTGAAATCATAGGTTTTTGCAGCAATATGGCCCTGGTCATGGTAAAGTGCAAGCACAACATCATAATTACCAAGTGATGCAAAATGGAATACAGAATCGGCCGGGATTGGGCCAGAGACATTGACTTTATCCATGGCATCATTAATCGCAGGAATAATTTCATCTTTTTCCTCACTTCCAAATATCCCCGATTCACCAGCATGGGGATTCAGGGCCGCTACAGCTATTCTTGGCTCCATAAAGCCTAAAAGGTTCATGCTTTTTGATGTGTCAAGTATGGCATTATAAATATTCTCCCTTTTAACATATTTTACAGCATCCATAAGTGACATGTGTTTAGAAAGGAAGGTAATCCTCAATTTTTTAATTTCAAACAGTGTAGTAATAAATGTAGAACCTGTTAAAGCTTTTAGCATTGATGTATGGTCTATATATTTTGAACCTGACTGTATCATTGCCTGTTTATTTATTGGAGCTGTTGCTAGTGCATCAATTTTTTTCTCTGCTGCAAACTGTACAGCCAGTTCTATATTTTTATATGCAATTGATCCAGAATAGCTGGTTAATTTGCCCATTTCTACTGTTTGCCCATTGCCAGTATTTATAAAATTGTAATTCTTTACAGTCTCGTAATTCAATCCACAGCTTTTCAGTACCTGTTGAAAATTATCTTCGTCGCCAAAGATTGTAACTTTGAAATCTCTTCTGTTCATCGAATATAAAGCCTTGGCAACAATCTCAGGGCCAATGCCCGCAGGATCTCCCAGCGTTATGCCAATATTAAGCATAAAACTATGATTTTTATATCTTATTTATAGTTGCATATTCAATCAGTTTCATATAGATATCAATATCCCCAAGGCTTCCACCTTTTAATATATACTTTTTGCCATCAAAGATGCCTCCAATTACAGTTCCGGATGATATGAGTGGCAGGTATTCCCCGGATGATATGAGATATTTAAATTTTCCATGCGACAGGATAGCATAGGCTGTTTCGCCACCACTTAAAATCAAATTGTCATAAAAAGTTAGCCGGGTGATAAAATTCATATTCCCGGTATTTGCCCATTTCTTTCCTGCCAGAACGAAGAGACAAATATCAGGGTTATCATCTGAATCAAATTTGTCAGTAATTCCCTGTGAAGAAAGGAATCCAATTTGCTTATCTGTCATCCCGGAACATGTTCCAATAACAATTGCAATCCTGGCCATTTAAATCAAATCCAGATATTTTTTTATTAAAGGGCCAGGATCCACAGGAATATATCCATTGATCAGGCAAATTTGGGCTATTTTTGAAAGATCGCAATCCGATGCTGAATCAGATATATAAATTTCATTCTCAGTATTTACTGGAATTATATCCTGCAAATTGATTTCATGCAATTTATAAACTGTTTTTTTGTTAACTGTATATCGCCCGAATTCAGGTATAGTGTCTGTTAATAATATTTTGCCAATGCCCGAAAGCGGCTTAAGTTCTGCCTTAATATTGCCTCTGAGAAAACTGTCAATTCTAATTGTGATAAATGCGCCTCTGTAATTTTTTATTATGCTATTTATGCGACTGGCTGGATTATCACTATTTCTGGTTTCTAAATCGACACTTACAATTTTATAGCTATATATATCTATAAGTGGCAGGTTTTCAAAAGGAACAGTTATAATTCCGGTTCCAACCATTGAGGCAAAGCCTGCAGCCCCTGTCAGATCATCAGAAAGTACAAGAATGGCCATAATTATTATTATTTTATCCTATATATAGTATTTTTATACTGGCTGAAGAAATATTGCATCCCGCATATGGCATAAATTTCAAAAATTTAAAAATATTTGCCGATTCGATTGGAGAATTAATATAAAGCAATAGATATTTTTTAAACTGATTATAGAAATCTTTGAGCAGGAATACAACCAATCCTGTGATGTGCAAGAATTGCTGATTTATATATAAAAATGGTACTCGTTCAGCACGAACCGATCTTTCTGGGTGATAAAGTTGTGCAGAAAAATACAGATAAACTGATTTTTCTAAAAAAGGCTTCGATTTGTTGTTAGAATGCCACCAAATTGCAATACTTGCTGAGATTTAGATAAATTGCATGCCTATATAGTATGTAGACAGAGATGCATGCAGTGGAAGTACAAATCTTAGGCCGAATAGGCACCAGATCTTTGTATTAAGTTCTTGCTACGCTTTTGAAACTGTAAAGGATGAGGCCAAAAACCGAGCAAAAATAAGGGCGTAAAGCACTTTAATGTAAAGAGTATGCCGGACTGGCCACTGCTTAACTGATGCAATTATAGCCAACTGTTCGATAAATAAATGAAAAGATTTAACTTTTATAATACAGTATCATTTTGTGCGCACGATGGATGAAACATATACAAATAGTATTACAGAGGATAGAAAATTAAAGAGGTCTCTTTCTTCGTGGGACTTATATTTCATCAGCCTGGGTTCTATAATAGGTTCAGGATGGCTTTTTGCTGAATCGGCTTCAGCAGGAACAACAGGGCCGGCATCCATTTTATCCTGGATCATTGGTGGTGCAATAGTACTCGTAATAACGCTTGTGTATGCTGAAATTGGTTCAATGATACCAAGAACGGGCATGATGACGAGATATGCCCATTACTCACATGGTGGAATAACTGGCTTATTCTTTGGTTGGGCATATTTTGCTGCGAGAGTTGCTACTCCAGCTCTGGAGGCTGAAGCTGCAATAACTTATGCTGGTTCGTACATAAAAAAGCCGGCACTTGTGTATTTTGCAAGAAACCCACTTCACCCCTCGTCCACTGTGGCATTATTGAGCGGATATGGTATTTTGCTTGCTGCTATTCTAATAATTGCATTCTATTTCATAAATTATTTTGGTGTTAAGCTAATGGGAAAAACCAATCAGGGAATAACATGGTGGAAATTGATAATACCATCTTTAACGATTATTTTAATGATGGTATTTGTTTTCCATGCAACTAATTTCTCAGATCCATCACTTGGTGGATTTTTGCCCGAAAATAAAATTTCACTGATATTTGAGGCTATATCAACTGATGGTATTGTTTTTTCATATCTTGGTTTCCGGCACACCCTTGATTTTGCAGGTGAGGCAAGAAACCCTCAGAAGGATATTCCAAAAGCTTTGATTTTAGCTATGGTTACATCTATTGCAGTATATATTCTTCTTCAAATTGCCTTTATTGGGGCAATTAATCCGGCATTGCTGGCAAAATCTGGTGGATGGCTCGGCCTGGCCTCGTCCTCTCCATCGACATATGTAAAAAGTATAGATACCGCACCATTTGCATTCCTGGCAAAGTCCTCAAATATTTCTATTATAGGCATTCTTGTATATTTACTGTATGCTGATGCATACATATCTCCAGCTGGAACCCTTAACATAGCTGCAGGAGTATCTACTAGAAATCTTTATGGCATGGCAGAAAATGGTTATTTTCCCGAAAGCCTTGCAAAAGTGAACAAAAAAACAGGTGTGCCAGTAGTATCACTTATTATTAGCCTTATTTTAGGTCTCATATTCCTCATACCGTTGCCCAGCTGGTATGTGGTTGTGGGGCTTGTATCAGGTGTTGCTGCATTCACTTATATTCTTGGAGGTTCAACATTGATGGTTTTACGGCGTGAGGCTGCAAATCTTAAGAGGCCATATCGTCTTCCCTATGCAAAAATACTGTCACCAGTATCATTTGTAGGTGCATCGTTAATAGTTTATTGGACTGGTTGGCCTAATGTTGGTTATATAGCAATAATAATTTTTGCTGGCATAGCGATTTATCTGTTTATGTATTTATTGGATCGTGTTGACAGTGTATTTAACAGGGCAAATATAAAAGGTGGATACTGGGTTCCTCTTCTGCTATTGTCTCTTGTATTCCTTTCTTACGTTGGTGAAGCAAATTATGGTGGAATGAACATAATTCCCTTTCCATTCGATTTCCTTGTTGTAATTATCGTTTCCCTGGTATTCTATGTAATTTCAGTCAATGCAGGGTTTAAAACCGATGAAATAACTGATATTATTGCATCAGGAGAACAGTATATCTCATCGTTTGACAGGTAATGGCAACTGGTATGCCTCAGGCTGGAATTCAGCCTCTGTGGCATTTTCCAGGGGTGTGAATTCTGAAATGCTTTTCCCTGCTTTTATCAATTCAATATTGATTATGTTTATTGATGCATTCGGATCCCAATCAATTGTGAGAGCACATATGCAACAGTAATATATGCTATCTGAGAGTTTGAGATCGTGCTTGATGTTGCAACAATTTGAACAGAGTTTTGATGATGGCACAAATCTCCCTATTCCTATCAACTCTGCATTTCTCCACTGTATCCTTTATGTTAACATCACTAATCATATATGCCATTTGCGAGCTGATGGTTTCCCTGCACGCCTTTTTATATCCAGATCTTCAATAGCCACTGTACCATAATGCCTGGCTATCCCACCTGATGCTTTGTGGTTAAAATCTGTTCTCATGTCCCTGATATACTGTATATTTTCTGCACCCTTACTGCCCAATTTCTACTGTTCTTTGATCTTTTCTCTTTCCTGGTAGCTTCTTCTGTATTGTAGACATTCCTCCATTTTCCTTAATGCCTTCATCGGTTAGATTTGCAAACCACCCGATGCAGTTGAAAATGCCTTTATGCCCGAATTAATGCCTGTTGCCTCTACTATTTCAGGCAATTCCTCCTCAATTTCGTGTTGTATTGATGCATAATTGTTCATTATGATACAATTGCACATTGAGAGTTTTAATCATTGCCTGTACAATTCTTACAATAATGATAAATATTTCAATTCATTCACATAGAAGGCTCAGTGGTTTCATTGCTCAAACAAATTGTAATTTCATCATCGGGATTATTATTCATTGCCTTATTATCTACTTTCAATGCTTCGTAAATTTTTGTATTATTTCAGGAATTTATCTCAATCAGGGCATATTTATATTAACTGAGGAAGAAAATTGCTTTGGCTGTAAAAAACACAATTCAATAATAATAAATAATGATATAAAATTATATTCTATGGAAAAAGCTTTAAAAGGAGTAAAAGTGATAGACCTTACACAGGCGATGTCCGGCCCTTTTGCATCTATGTTGCTGGGAGACCTTGGTGCTGAAGTAATTAAAGTTGAGCCACTGGATGGAGACCAAACAAGAAAATGGGCACCACCCTACATGGCAAACATATCCTCGTATTTTATGAGTGCTAATAGAAATAAAAAAAGTATAGCAATTGACCTTAAAACCCCAGAAGGGAAGGACATTTTAAAGAAGCTTGTAAAAACAGGCGACGTGCTGATAGAAAATTTTAGGCCGGGCGTTATAGGAAAACTGGGTTTTGCATATGATGATGTCAAGCAATACAACAAATCAATAATTTACTGTAGCATATCAGGCTATGGCCAGAAAGGGCCTTTAAGCGGTTACCCAGGTTATGACCTGACTGTACTTGCAATGAGCGGACTTCTGGGCATAACCGGAAATCCCGGATCACCCCCCGTTAAATTTGGAGTGCCTATAGCTGATATCACCACAGCCCTGTTTGCAACAATATCTATATTATCCGCCCTCTACTACAGGCAACAGTCTGGAATGGGGCAATACATTGACCTTTCAATGCTTGACTGCAATTTTTTGGCTCTTTCACACCAGCTTATGTCATACCTTTCAACAGGCAATGAACCACAAAAACTCGGATCAGCACATGCCAGCATTGCACCATACCAGGCATATAAAACAAAGGATAGCTACATAGTAATCACAGTAGGCACTGAAAAACTCTGGGGAAAGTTTTGTGATGTACTGGCTCCTTCCCTTTCAAATAGGCTCGAGTTTAAAACTAATATTGAACGTATTTCAAATCGTTTAATGCTTGAAAATGAACTGAATAAAATCCTCGGCAATAAAACCACACAGGAAGTATACAGCATTCTAGTTAAGAATGGAATTCCCTGTGCACCTGTAAACACAGTCGCTGAAGCTGTAGAAAGTAAACAAGTGACATCCTCCCACGACTAAAGCCGTGGGCTTCCTGCTTCAGCGACCTGAGTTGCCATTGCTGGTAGAGCTCTGATCTCCACAGGCGTGAATTTGGGAGTGCCCCTCCCTATTTTTATCATGCCCAGCCTGTGGATGTTAATTGCCGCATTGAGATCTCTGTCGATCTCAAGGCCACAACCATTGCAGTGAAAGATACGAGGGCTTCAGATCATCCTTCAACCATCCAGATTTGCTGCATGCCTTTGATGTGTTTCGTGGATTTACCTGTACCACCACTTTGCCGGCACTTTCAGCCTTGTATGAGGTGTATTGCACAAGCATGCCCCATGATGCATCAAATATGCTCTTTGTGAGATGATGGTTCTTAACCATACCTTTTATGTTCAAATTCTCAAAGGCAAGGAAGCTATTGCTGCCCACAAGGGCATTCGATACCTTATGAAGGAAGTCCTCCCTCTGCCTCTTCACCTTCCTTTGCCTTTTTGCAACCTTTACTTTTTGCCTGCCCCTGTTATTGGATCCTTTCTTTTTTCTTGATAGATGCCTCTGATCTCTATTCAATACTTTTTCTGACTTTGCGAGGAAGTAAGGCGTATCGATGAATGTACCATCACTCATTGCCGCAAGATGAATGATGCCAAGATCGATGCCAACTCCTCCCTGGTCCGGCACTTCCGCATTCTCACTGTGTGTTGCAGTGTACACAGAAAAGGAAGCAAACCAATCACCCACATGATCCCTCGATATGGTGAGAGTTTTGATCTTGCCATCAATGCCACGGTGCATGAACATCCTTATTTTTCCGATCTTTGAAAGCTTCAGGCTTCCCTTCTCAATTATCCTGAACCCTGATTGTGGATATGTGATGGATCTGTACCTGTTCATGGGCTTGAATCTGGGAAAACCTGCCTTCTGGTGTTTTCCATGTTTTATTTCCTTTGCCTTGAAGAAATTCTCATATGCACGATCCACCCTTCGTGCAACATCCTGCAATACCTGGGAATGGATGTTATTGTATTCTGGGAATGCTTTCTTCAGTTCTGGTATCTGATCCTGCTGATAGTTGTAGTTGATCCTCTTTTCCATCTTATGTGCAATGATCCTCTGTTCAAGGAATGCATTGTACAGTTCACGGCAGAGGTTCAACTGCCGGTCGAGCAGCCTTTTCTGCTCCGCAGATGGATACAACCGAAACTTGTACGTTCTTGTCATATTCCTTTTTGATCCTCCACATATCTCTTTATAGTTTCCAGCGCAATTATCTCCCAGCCATTTTCATGTGCTACTCCACGGATTATCTCCTCTAACCTGGATTCTATATCAGGGGTGATTACCTTCCTTCTATATTTTGAGCACCATACAAAATGATAGTTCATGAAATGCACACACGCCCCAGAACTGGTATATCCCTTTAGCATGATAGTAGATACACCCATTGCATACAATACTATCGATTCACTTTCATCCCACCCCTGAAGGAGTGGGATTTCCCGCTCATAATGTTAAAATTTAGAGAAATGGTAATAGAAAGAGATAGCCATTATGGAAAAATAGAGCTGCCTGGGACGCCATTTAAATTCTCGCTGACACCAGGCGAGGTGATATTAGAACCCCCAAGCCTTGGCAATGGAAATGAAGAAATTTTAATTAAGCTTGGCTATTCTGAAAATGATATAAAAAATCTCTACGATAAAAAAATAATAACTGCTAAAGATTCTGATAAAATAATATAATATAACGTTTCGTCAATATATTTGTGCCTGTTGCATAAATTCAAATACTTATTTTCTTTTAGTGCCCAATGGCTTTTTACGGGCTTAAAAAGGATGCATGGCTTCAGGTAATCTCAGCATACGCTGGATGGTTAATGGACGGTTATACAACAATAGCATATGCTCTCGTAGCAGTAACAATTTCCACAATATTTTTCCCAAGCAACATTGGGATATATGGTTTGATAGCAACATTTGGTGGGCTTGCAGTAGAGGAAATCGCAAGGCCTTTAGGCTCATTATCACTTGGGAATTTCCTTGGCGATAAAATAGGCAGGAAAAATATGCTTACTATAACAATAATCGGCTTTTCCATATTTGCCGCATCAAAGGGGCTACTTCCAACATATTCACAGGTTGGGCTCATAGCGCCAATACTTCTATACGTTCTACTGTTTGTGGAAGGCCTGTTTGCTGGTGCAGAGTATGGTGGTGGCACAGCCCTATCAATGGAAAGCATACCTAAGGAAAAAAGGTCGCCACTGGGTGCATTTGTCCAGAGTGGATATGGCACTGGCTTCTTCATAGTTTCATTTGTATTTGCTGCTCTGGCAAGTTATTATGGAAAGGCATATTTTGATATAATTGGATGGAGAGTGCTGTTTTATACCACAATGATTCCTGGAGTTTTAACACTGGTTATAAGATATATTACCAAGGAAACCAATGTTTTTAAAGAAATGAAATCAAAGGATGAAATAGAAAGGGAACCTGCTCTCAGCATGTTTAAAAAAGGTGGCAGGCCATTAGCAATTGCATTGGTACTGATGAGTGGCTTATTATTCATCAATTCTATAACATTCAGCTTTTATCCTGCCCTTCTTGCTATCCTGAATGCAGGAATTTCCAATACGTTGATTGGCGATTATAATGGGTACATAAACCTTTTTTCGCTCTTTGGTGTATGGATTGGCGGCATAATTGCCCTGATATTTGTTGGAAGGAAGCGGGCAATGCTGATATATGCCATAATTTTTATTGCAATTATTTATCCAACCGCATACTTTGCCTTCCATGGATCAGCATATACCGACCTTGTTATGTTCAGTATACAGGCCTTTTTTGAAGCAATGATATTTTCAACACTGCCTGCATTTCTTGCAGAAACATTCAGCAAAACGTTCAGGACAACAGGTGTTGGCTTTGCCTATAATGGAGGGGCCATCCTGGGAGGTTTTGCTATAAGCATACTCCTTTATACATCCACATTAACAAAAAGCCTTTACACAGCGTGGCTATTATGGTTCTTTATTGCAGGGGCCATAATGTTGGTTGGCATAATGCTATCTGCAGAAACGTATAAGCGTGGTGGTACGGATAGCATAGAGAATTAATAGGCATCATCAAAATTGAATTTTGCAGGTTTATCTGCAGGCGGTTACAGTGATACTATTATTAAATCTTGAATTACATTGATATAAACGCCCGAATACATCAGTTATATTCTAATCTGGCGGATCTCCTGTTGCATGGAAACAGATATGTTAAAATCACTGCAGAGATTTGATCATTCAATACATGGGCTGGTATTTTCCGGCAGAAGTATTTTTGGCATGGATAATTTTAAAAGGCTTTTCATTTGCTCCATGATCAGAAGAGAGTACCGGAATGGGAGATTGCTACGTCCAAATAATACTAGGTGCAGCAATTTATGATATGGAATTACCTGGATATGAGTGGTAGTAAAAACCATATAAAATATGGAAAACGAAATACCTGCTGTGCTATTCTTGTCATATACCGGTGCTAGAATATAAAGCATCTGGCGATATAGAAAGAATTATTTCAGGCCAGTACTATTGCCCAATTAGTAAGATGGTATAAATGTTGGAGTATACGTTATCGCTGACAGTTACGGCAATATATTTGATTTTAATGGAGAATGCCTTTATGATAAAAGTATTGATGCAATTGATAAAATTAATCTGAAGAATTACTATAATTTCATATGTGAAAATACTCATACAAATACAACTGTTGGTGTAGGTTTTACTGATGCGAAAATCTCTCATGAAGATGCCGTGCATCTTGCAGAGGAAGCAAATTTCGGTTTTGCATCTCGCATATTCCCCTACACATTGCTATATGGATATAATGTATTTCTGTTTCCACAGGAAAGAAAATGGCAATATGGAAATGTTATTTATGATGATGCAATGTGCAGAAAAAGCGATTGCCCTATTTTAAATATTTCAGTGCTATGCTACATTATTGTTGTTTTCATCATAACGAAATTTTATAAGTTTTAAATCTGGCATTAAATCCCTCTTTATTAATTTTGGGAGTTCAATGCCTTCATTCTGTGACTGCATGCAAAGCCTGACTGTTTCATCATGGCTTAATATTCGTGAATGGCCATTTCTGCTATAAATTATCATGTAACCAAGATCGCCACATTCCATATTTTTCCATCCCCATTTTATGCAAGTATTTCTTATTCTTATTTAAAAGATAATTTTTTGTAGAGAGGTTGAATTATACCGTAAAGAGATTGCCATATTTCACAGATATTCTGCTATTATTTGAATTCCAGTATATAATGAAAATACAGTTAAATCCTTTATAAATGAAGTTGACCAGCTCTGGAATAAAAGTTAATTGCCTGGAAACTATTTTTAAATCCAAATTTCTCTTCTAAAAATATTTACAATACATCTGCCGTGTTAAAATTTAATAATGCAGAATTAATACAAGCCTATGATTACAGTTTACAGTCCATTGAGAATAAGCTTTGCTGGTGGTGGAACAGATATCAGCCCCTTTGTAGAAGAATGTGGCGGCGCTGTCACAAATACAACCATTGATCGTGGAATCACAATAAGGTATATAGATGATGGTGGAACTCTGGAAGTTTCTTCCAGGGATTTTCTTAAAACATCACTCATATCATCAAAAAATAATTCGATGGAAACTCAAATAATTGAATTGCTTACAGGCAATAATATAAGAACCGGAAGAGTTATACTCAGCGGGGACGTTCCACCCGGATCTGGACTTGGCTCAAGTTCAGCCCTGATAAATGGCTTATTAAAATTGATTTATACAGTAAATAATGTTAACAGGACCGCTTTCGAAATTGCAGAAGAATCATATTCTATTGAAAAGAATAATTTTAATATTATCCTTGGGCGCCAGGATCCTTATGCTATAGCCATCGGTGGATTAAAATTTATGGAGTTCCATAACGGGCACCAGTCTGTTACGAAATTTTATGGCCAATCTGAATTTAAATCTAAACTGGAAAGGTCATTGCTGCTTGTATATACCGGCCACACACGTGAAAGTGCAGCGGCTTTAAAGGATCAGGTAACAAAGTCTGAAGCAGGCGATATTGAAACAATGAAAAATTTAAATTCAATAAGAGAGCTTGCCTTTGATGCACGTGACGCAATTAGAAATAGCAACATAAAGGGATTATGCAGAGTTATTAACACAGGATGGAATATTAAAAAGAGCCTGGGAAATAACATAACAAATGATAGAATTGATAATATCATTGAAACGGCATTTTCTATGAAAGCTGATGCAGCAAGGCTGCTTGGCGGTGGTTCTGAAGGATTTATACTTTTATTGTCTGATCCTTCTAATATAAATTATCTGGAAGAATCAATGATGTCATATTCTGATTTTGTAATACGGTTAAAATTTGACAGCAGAGGCACAAGGGTTATTCAAAACTTTTAAAATATATATTTATGAAGTTAAGATAAATAATTATAATAATTCACTTTAATTTCTCAAAAGGGATTCTTCAATCTGTGAAATTGCTTCTTTCTTATTTTTGAAGTCATGAAAAGTCATGAATTTCCCTTTTTCTAATTCCTTGTAATGCATGAAATAATGCTTGATTTTGTCCTTCAGATATTCTGGGACATCATTGATATCCTGAATTTCAGGCGAAGCTGGATCGACTTTATCAACTGGAACAGCAAGGACTTTATTGTCAGACCCTTCTTCATCGCTCATTTCAGCTATGCCTACTGCACGGCATTTCACAATTACACCTGATGGTATAGGTGTTGATGAAATTACGAGGACATCCAGTGGATCCTCATCCTTTGCCTTTGTGTTCAAAACAAATCCATAATTTGTGGGATAAACCATGGATGTAAATAATATCCTATCAAGAACTACATTATCAACGTCAAACTTATATTCTAACTTATTTGATGTTCCCTCAGGTATTTCTATAAAAACATAGAAAGTTGCTGGAAAATCTGATGTCTGTGCATTAAATTTCATATATAGTTATATAATTATCTTATATAAATTGTTTCACATACCGTTAAGATTGCCTGAAAGCTAATCATTTATAGGCGCTTGCAATCAACATCAATGAATAGGAAATATTCAGTATTAATGATTACCACTATAAGTACATTAATGGCTGCAATAGATTCTACCATTGTTTATCTTGCAATGCCTGCAATTGGAAAGGCATTCAATTCTGGAATTTCCGATCTGAGCCTTATTGTTATTGCATATCTTATAGCTGCAGTAATAATGCTTATACCATCAATAGAAATTATAAAAAAGATTGGCAATAAAACATTTTATATTATTGGCTTCATTATATTTACTGCATCCTCACTTTTTATAGCACTGTCGTTCAATATCACCATGCTGGTATCATTGCGGTTTTTAGAGGGAATTGGAGCAGGTATTATGACCTCTTCGGATATCCCAATTATTTTGAGTGTATTTAAAAGCCATGAAAAGGGAAAGGCTATCGGTTTAAACTCCATTGCCTGGTCAGTTGGCACACTTTTAGGCCCGGTTCTTGGTGGTTTTCTTGTTTCAGTTGACTGGAGATATATATTTCTCATCAATGTGCCAATTGGAATAATAGCAATTATACTGGGAAAAATTATTATCCCTCCAGGGCACAGCCACAAAGCCAGAATTAAGTTTCTGTCAGCAATATCTATGGCAATATTTATGATCCCACTTGCAGCCGGCATTGCTATGCTCAATATTTATTATTTAATTGCTTCAGCTGCAATATTTCCATTTTTTATGTATGCCCAGTATCGTGACCCATTGATAGAGAGGGTGCTCCTTAAAAATATAAGATTTTCTTTAATTACACTTGCATCATTTCTCGAGTCTTTTATATTTTTTTCAGTTCTATTTGCCCTGAGCCTCTATTTTGAGGTTGGCCTTGGATTCAATAGCATCGATGCAGGTTTAATATTATTCACATACCCAGCAGCAGCCATGATTTCAAGCCCTATTGGCGGGATGCTTTATGATAGTTCCCGCAATCCTGAGGCATTGATGATTGCTGGCGTACTTTTAGAATGCATTCCAGTACTTTTTATTGCAATGTACTTTAAGTTTATACCAGAACTATTGTTTTTAGCTGGATTTGGTGGTTCACTATTCTGGTCTCCTTCAACCACAATGGTAACTGATGTTATGGGTGAACATTACAGGGTTCAGGCAAATAATTCTTTATTTATACTTCGTGACATGGGAATAATAATAGGCATATCCATACTTCCACTGTTTATAAAGTATTTTTCAGGTATAAATGTTACATTGGGAAGCGTTTTTGAAGCCAGTGAAGTGATCAACATCACAGCAGGGATAAGTGCTTATCTTATATTCACAGCACTGTTATCCATGTCATCCATAATTTTTATAATATTATTCGGCAGGAAAAACAGCAATATAAAGAAAAGTGCCATTTCCTGAAAGATATGGATTGCAAAAAAAATAAATTAAATAATAATCTAACAATATACCTGTGGACCCATGGGGTAGTTAGGATATCCTGCTGGCCCTCGAAGCCGATGACCCGGGTTCAAATCCCGGTGGGTCCGTTACTTTTAATGCTAATTTTAGATTATAGATATTATAACAATGATAGTGTATTGAAGATGGAATGGGAATCATTCTTTGATGATCTGAAAGAGAGAGGATTAAATGGAGTTGAGCTTGTTATATCAGATGGCCATAAGGGTATACAGGAATCTGTAACAAGATCCTTTTTAGGTGCAGCATGGCAGTATTGCCATGTCCATTTCATGAGAAACTTAATGAAATTAATTCCTAAGAAGAAACAATCATCAGTAATGCAGATTGTGAAGCAGGCACTGGAGAATGAATCTCTTGTACCAGAGGCACAGAATGCACTTGTTAAAGAGGGGCTGGATAAGGCATTCGAAATGTTTGAGAGATGGTATACTTCATTATACAATTATAAAGCATATAATGAATCATGCCATAGGAGATTGAGAACAACAAATGTTTTAGAGAGACTTAATCTTGAATTTAAAAGGAGAACAAAGAAGATAGGTGCATTTCCATCTGAACAGTCCCTTCTGAGGCTCGTAGTAACAATAATGATGGATATAAATAAAGAGTGGATAACTGGAAGAAAGTATATAAACATGGAGGTAGATTAAGGTTGTACAGGATCTATTCGAATTTACAGCAATTTATATACACTATCCTCTGCAATGCCTTTATTTGTTAATGTTTCTATTGCATAATAAAAAAGTGAAACAAGGGATAATATTAAAATATTTAATAACTCAAATTTTGTATCAAACAGATTTTTAAAGCCCCAATAAAAATTTATCTTATAAGCCTCAAAAAACCCTAAAAATGCTGCCTTAATATGAAAATATAATGATATTAAAGAGGTAATGGAAATTAGAAACGATTGCTCTGTTACATAAATTATAAATCTTTCACTTAAATTTAGTAGTTTCATTGTTATAATCTCCTATAAGGTTATTAATATTTTCTATCCTTAATTCTGCTCCTTTCATTGTATTAGAATCACTTATAGCTAAATTCTCAATTCCATTTTTATTATTAAGATAATAATCAATGAAACTTTTATCAGCCTTATTAATTAATCTAATTAGTGAGGAATTATCATGCAGGATCATCAGTGCAAATTTATCGGATTCCTTTTCAAAGTGTAATAAAATAGTATTATGCAGTACGAAAATTAAAACCAAATAAATGACAGATGCTAACATTAATGCAAGTTTAAAAAATAGTATGTATGATGTTCCATAATATATAATTATCGACAAACTAAAGAAATATGCGCCGCTAAACTTAAGTAAAAATTTTTTAAAATGATGGTGATATTTTATATGTGCAAATTCGTGCAATACAAGTGCTGAAAATTCATTTTCATTCATAATTTTGTATAATTCACTGTTTATTATAATATTTAAATTACCTTCAGTCTTAATTGATACTGCTGCAGGTGTTTTATCATATAAATATGCATTTAAATGCATTTTATATTTATTTAACAGGTAACTTTCAGTAAATGATTGAATTGGCACAGGGTTATATTTTACAATCTGTAATATATTATTATTTATTTTTTTCATTATTATTTTATAAACTATAATTGATATTAAACCAAATAATGTGAATATAATTACAATTATAAAAAAATTTATAAATTTCTTAAATAAATATATTAAGTTAATCATAAAGAAAAAACTTACGAAAACAACTAAACTTGAATTTAAAAACAAATTAAATTTTTTATCATATGGTTTTGTATATTTATTAAATAATTTAAGCAGTATTATAGTTAATGTAGTTATTATCACTTCCATAGATAACGCAAAAAAACTAAATTTATGGTGACTCATAGCAAAATCTGCAAGCAGATATATAATTAAAAGTGGTAGAGAATATTTTAGATAATCTTTTGCTCCATATCTCACTGAAATCACGCAGCTACTAATGGTGCAAGTGTTACCGCAAGAGTGGTCGGATCAATTGAAGCTCCTATAGCAACTAACCCATATGATATTCCCTCTGAAAGAGATGACAATATAATTCCATCGGATATAACTGTAAATGCAAACACAGAATAGAATGCAGCCCAAGCACCAGTAAATACCCCTACAATAGGTTCAAGTCCAACTAATATAAGTCGATGAACAAAAATATGTTCCAGATCACTTGAACTAGGAAACTGCCCAAAATGAAATATCTTGAAATAAATTAAATCTCCTTTATGCCCAGATGATGTTGCAATGTTGCCGGTTGAAAAAGCAGTTCCCATCTCATAAAGCATTGCACTGTTCTCCAAGGCATATATTCCGTTATATATTGGTACGCCCATAGTAGATAATAAAATGGCAACTGCAAATATTGATATTATAGCTTTTATATGGCTGTTGTGTTTTTTTATCCTCATGCAGGCCCATACTGTTTGTATGGGATTTCTCTATAGCAAGCAATTCTTTATATGTTGGATTTATTATATTAGTTGATAAAATAATAATAAGTATATAAACATTGTTATGTAATATCTTCGAATCATCCGCCTTAAAGAAATACCAAACTTTAGGGTATTTTTTAGAGATAGTGTAATAGATCTGCTGTAAAATTGATTAGGTCCTGCACAATTCAGATTTAAGATGTGAGAAAAATGCAGGACCAATTGAATATAATGAAAGAGATAATAAATAGTTTTCTTAAGGACAGCA
>JAVYST010000003.1:0-67472 GCA_038729085.1 Ferroplasma sp.
CGGCCATCTGTTTTATAATTTTGATGTGTTATTAATTCTGTAGTTTGCCTTACCCTTATGTACGGGCTAGAATAAATAGCATCAAACTTTAACGGCTTTAAAAATTTTGAAAGGTTTAATGCCTGTTCCCTCCCATGTTCCGTTAGTTCAGTATCAGTATACGGAAAAATTTTTTCTACATTGTTAAATGTTTCACCATGCCTTACAACATAAATTATCATACTAGTTAATGGATAATATATAATTAAATTTTTTTTTAAAATTATAAGATGGATAATATTATATTTAAAATTATGATTTAGAATTATGGAACTTTTACGAAAGGGAAAGGTGAAGGATGTTTATAATGATGGTGAATCGCTTATTTTTAAATTTTCCGATAGGATATCCGTATTTGATAAAATTATACCGGATTTAATCCCTCATAAGGGCGAATCCCTGTGTAGAACTTCTTATTACTGGTATAATATGGTCAGGTCATTGAATATTGCTACTGATCTCATAGAACTGATATCACCAACTGAAATGAGGGTTAAAAAGTTCAATATATTTAATAAAGGATATGAGTTTCTTTCCAACTTTATGGTACCACTTGAATTTATAACCCGTTATTATGTTGCCGGTTCGTTTTATGATCGTATGAAATCTGGAGAAATTGATTATCATAGCATTGGATTTCCAAACTTCCCCGAATACGGAGAAAAGTTGCCAGACCCATATTTCGAGGTTTCAACAAAATATGAAAAATTCGACAGATATCTGTCATTTAGAGAAGCAATGGAAATATCCGGATTGCGGATGAGTGAAATTTTACAGATTAAGGATATTATTTTAAAAATAGATAAGAGAATAAATGAATCTGTGGAAAGCAGGGGACTTATACATGCCGATGGCAAAAAAGAATTTGCACTTGGCACAGGAAGGACACCTGTAATCATAGATACATTTGGCACACTTGACGAAGATCGATTCTGGGACAAAAACGATTATATAAATGGAAAAGTGAATGAACGCAGCAAGGAGCTGGTAAGGCAGTATTATCGGAGTACTGGATATCATGATGCGCTATATAAAGCAAGAAATGATAATAAACCGGAGCCTGATATTGAGGAACTTCCTAAAAAAATGGTAGATGAAATATCTAAGATGTATGTTGACATGTATGAAAAAATTACGGGCCAGAAATGGTAAATGCATCTATTATTTATTCACATTAAAAAAATCGAAATACTGTTATTCACGATGAAACTATTGATGCAAATTTAATTTTATTATCTTACCGCTGTTATATTTTGATATTTTTAAATTCCATTTTAACAAGAATTTATAGACACTACCATTATTTAATTGATAAATTAAAAATTGCGACATATTGCAGTATAATGTATTAGTACAGCCAGTTGCATAATTCATTTTGCCATAATTCTAAATTGAATAGAAATCCACTGTAAATTTAAAGGCATGGAATTGATTGTTTTTATGAATCTAAGCACAACCAGATTAAAAGAAAACAGAGGCATAAAATGATATCGATATTTCAATCATAAGACGAATTATTCTAAAATACATTAGAGGAATTAATGATTTTCCTGATATATCATCAATGTATAGATAGATAGAAATGTTAAATGAGAATAATTATGATAAGAGAGGAATGCTCTTCAAGGTTCCGGGTTTAAAGATAGACTGTCTGGCCAGATTGAAGCCATTGTATAATATGCTTTTCAATTATTTGAAATCTATAATGCATAATATTGCCGTTTTATTGAGATTCTCTGAATTATGCTTTACATCAATATAGAAGAATCAGGAAATTGAAGCCAGAGATATCAAATGGCAACAGCAATTCTATAGCAGCAATAGATTATTCAGGTTTCAAGGCAACAATGCATGGTAATTATTTCAGGCATAATTGGCATAAGAATTGAAGAAGCTACATGCTATTATAAATTTAAAAAACCATTATATTATACTAATTCTATCAAGATCAAACATAAACATCATACTAAAGAAGAAATAAAGCTGATAGAGAATGCAAAGAATAGTATTGAGAAAATCTATAGTGATAAGGGCCATAATTTCAAAGCAATATACAATACATCTGGCAATAATGCTGTTATAACCGTAAGGAAGAATGCACCAGCCCTTTCTAAAGGTTCTCCAATTTGTATTAGAATATCAAGTTCATTAAGAAATATTCAGAAGATAAATTAAAAAAAGGATAATTATAGCTTGAATGTAATCTAGAGATCTATTTTTCAGGAATTGAAAGATTATTCAGTAAAACTATAAAAGCATTTAAATCTGAATATATACCTCAGAAACTTGAATTGAAGTGTATTTTTACAATGAATTCAATAAATTAAATGTGGTAAATTAATTATTCAACTTATTTATCTAAATATAAGTATTTACATTGGCATGAAATATTAGTTATTTATACTATAAAAACGTAACAATTTTGACAATTATTTTGACGTAATATATTTATAATATTTAATCATACTACTATAGGTGTAATAATGGTTATCACGCACACCAAATTAAAAAGAAATTCTGTTGGGCTTTTTCAGGGGACATTCCAGTCTTTAGGGCAGGTAGCACCTGCAGCGGATATTGCTATTTTGCTTGTGGCGTCTTTTTCTATTTCTGGTGCACAAACAGTAATGTCCGTTATAATAGGTTGGATAATATATGCATTATGGATGATTACTCCATTTGAGTTTTCAAAACTCAAATCCAATGCGGGGGGTTATTATGCCTATGCGGCTGGAGCTACAGATAAGGGGCAATTTGGCCCCATCACCGCTTTCAGTTTTATGTACTATGATATAACCGGAGCAGCTTTTGGAATTCTTGGTTTATCAAGCTTTATTTTTCTTATGGCACCAGAAATCACAACAATACCCTATCTCTGGATACTCTTTGCAGGGATTTTTACAGCATTCATAATTATAGTTACCTACCTTGGAATCAGGCCATCACTGAATTATACTGCCATAACTGGAATTTTAGAAGTTCTTTTCCTGCTTATCGGTTCTATTATAATTATAATCAGAGTTGGTTCACATAATTCTATAATTCCATTTGAAATCAGTGGTCCATATAGCATTGGCTTTTCATCTATAATGTTTGCATCAGTATTCTCAATATTAGATTTTACCGGTTCTGGTGTTGTAACAACTATCTCAGAAGAGATTGAAAAGCCAAAGAAAAACATAGGAAAATCAATAATCTTTGCAATGTTGCTTACGGCTATTGCACTTATACCTGCAGCCTATGCCCTAACTGTTGGCTGGGGTATCAGCGATATAGGTGCTTTTGCCACGCATAATGATGCCGGATTAACCGTGTTTTCAAAATATCTTGGTCCCATTGGGCTGGTCTTATTAATAGTATTTACTATTAATAGTTACTTTTCAAATGGCATATCTAAGGCAACAGCAGTAAGCAGGTGGTGGTATTCTGCTGCAAGGGATAAAGTAGTATTCCCTCAGCCTTTTGCCGAGGTAAATGAGAAACACCACTCCCCTGCTAATGCAGTGATAATATGGGCCGGCCTTTCATTTGTCCTTGATGTTATTATGGGACTGATCTTTGGGCCCTTAAGTGCAGCATTTGTTCTTGAAGCTGGTACAGGTATTTCTATTATAATTGTGCATATACTGGCCAATAGCTCTCTGACAGCATATACAAAACGTGTTCATAAATTTAATATTTTAAGGCATGGAATACTTCCTACAGTGGCAACAATAGTCGGCCTTGTTGTTATATACTTTACAGTCGAGGATATAATTATCAAATACACTACAAATCCAACTCCTGTAAATGATGCTTATCTTGCATCTTTTATTGTGACTATCCTCTGGATACTTGTTGGAGGAATTGCAGTGACGGCATATTATAGAATTAAAAGGCCAGAAATATTGAGGGATGCTGGAGAATTTGATTTAAAGTCCAAATAATTTTTTATAAAAATCAATTAAATTAATATTTATTTAACTGATCAGGTATTATGGATTTAGATTATATTGATATCATAAAGCCCGATGATGCTAACATAATCTTAGGATATTCACATTTTATCAAAACCATTGAAGATTTAAATGAAATCATAAAAACTACAATACCTGGAAGTGAATATGCCATAGGTTTCTCTGAAGCATCAGGAGACCGCCTGATACGGTATGAGGGAAACAGTGAAGAGTTAATTAACTATGCTATAAACAACATTAAAAATATTTCTGCAGGGCATACATTTATAATCATTTTAAGAAAAGCATATCCTATAAATATACTCAACCAGATTAAGATGTGCCAGGAAGTTGGAAGCATATTTGCTGCAACGTCAAACCCTATAAAGGTAATAGTTGCCCGGATGGAAGGTGGCAATGCCATTCTTGGTGTTGCCGATGGCTATTCACCCCTTGGCACTGAAACCCAGGCAGACAAGGAGAAAAGAAGAAAGTTTCTCAGGGATATTGGGTATAAATCATAAGGGCCCGTGGTGTAACGGATTATCATATAGGCCTCCGGAGCCTATAATCCGGGTTCGAATCCCGGCGGGCTCATACAGTAACGAAAATCTGGATAACAATAAATCCGTACTATGCCTGGTGAAGCGCACAGGTTAAGAAAGTTAAGCAATAAACGTTTCACTAAAAAAACAGCGAAATCAACCAAACCGCAGATTGATGAATATATAGACATGGCAAAAGTATCTGTATTTTTTATAGGTGAACTCCAGGTTGTAGGGCCAGATAAAATAGGGATTATCGTCACGATTAAAGCAACTGCAAAAAATATGGAGCAGATGTTTATGATTTTACACTCAAAACAGAATTCGGATGCAGTGGTTCTGATACCTATCTAAACTATATAGATAATACTCCTGGATTTAGAGATACTGCAAATAATTTCCTCGATGAAAACGAAAAATGGAAGTCCAGATATTCAAGAGCCCACAGGAAGT
Organism: Ferroplasma sp.; assembly: GCA_038729085.1. Taxonomy (GTDB): domain Archaea; phylum Thermoplasmatota; class Thermoplasmata; order Thermoplasmatales; family Thermoplasmataceae; genus Ferroplasma. The sequence goes on from JAVYST010000003.1 coordinate 4,973, forward strand.
GAGAGAAAACATACGGGAGAAAAACCTAAAAAGTGCAAATTCGGCCAGAATACCTGCCAGCTTCTGATGCAATAGAGTGGCCCAAATCCTGATGGAACACTTAAAGAAGATACTGTCATAAGCGACTTCAGGGCTACATGGAATTTGAATAATTTCATGAACATTTAATTTGATAAAAAACTGAGAACCTCGCCTGGAATTTCTGGGCTCTTGATCCTTTATGTTCAGATCAAGTTTGCAGTATATATACTGTGCAGAGCTTTGAATTTGATTATATTCGTTTAATATGTGGCAATGACATAATTTTGACCCAGTTAGCCAGGAATGGGTTTGGAAGGAGAAAGTTCATATGATGACCTGCCAAGAGAGATAGAGGCAATTTCGTCAAGTATGTAAAGAACACATATAGAATCCTTTGGGACGAGCAGGATGTGGAATTTATGTTTACTTTATGGATGGGGAAGTTGGAAAATTTGCCAGATCAAGAATAAACGTAAATAAACAGAACAAAATTATAAGAAAATAAAATTCTTTGTAATTTATAAAAAAATTTTATATAATAGCGCCTGATAATTATATATATGTATGATATAGAAAATAAAGTATGTATAGTTACGGGATCTGGGCGTGGAATAGGCAGGGCAATCGCAGAAAGCTTATCAGCAGGAGGTGCTAAGGTTTTAATAAACGTGAGAAAACACATAGAAGAGGGTGAACGGGTTGTTTCCGAATTGGGGAATAATGGGGCTGCAGAACTTTCAGTGGCCGATGTGTCCACGAAAGAAGGGATAGATAAATTATTTGATGACTGCCTGGATAAGCTTGGAAAACCAGACATTCTTGTAAACAATGCTGGTGTTGGCATACTTGAGCCCTTTCCATCTGTTTCCCAGAAAAGCATTGAAAGGATGATGAGCACGAATCTGTATTCCGCAATAAATGCCTCAAAAAAATTTTCAGAAACTGCGTCCAGAGGCGTTATCATAAACATTGCTTCACTTGCTGGTGTTGTGCCATTCCCTGGCCTTTCAATATATGGCATAACAAAGGCAGGGCTCATAAGCCTAACCCACTCACTGGCTCTTGAACTCTCAGGTGCCGGAATAAGAGCAAATGCAGTTGCCCCGGGAATTGTAAGGACAGAAATGGGGGAAGGCCTGCTGAAAATTATGTCAATGGACGAGAATAACTATGCAAAAAAATATACTTTATCTGGAAAAATAATTGAACCGGATGAAGTTGCGGCCACTGTGATGTACCTGATAGAAAACGAATCAATGACAGGCCAGGTAATAGAGATGGACTCTGGATCCATGCAGATGGTTGCAAGTTTGAAATAAATTGTTAATATTCTCTTAATAACATTAATATATTTTGAATATATATATCGTAAAATTTCCAAGTGAAGAATGGGCTGAAGAGTATGTAAAAAAGTTGAATTCCAATGCTGGCTACAATGAAGCGGGGGAATCAGGGGGACGACTCATTACCTTTGTAATAGAATCTGATGAAAACTGTAAGGGAAACTGGTTTCTCTATTTTGATTTAAAGACTGGAAAATGTGTTTCATCAAAGACAGGCACTGATGAGAGTTCAGTTCCAGCGTCAACATTTAAATATAAAGGAAAATATTCAAACTGGGTAAAGCTCATAAAGGGAGAAATAGATCCCATACAGGGCCTGATGACAGGCAAATTCAAGCTTGAAGGATCCATGATAAAAATCATGAGGTATACAAAGGCTGCAAAGGAAATGGTTAATACTGCTACCCTGGCGGACACACAATTTGAGGTGTGAAGATGTGGTTTTTTCGGTCACTCCAGATTATATTCGGTGAAGGCTCTTTATCCTTCCTTTCCAATTTAGGGATAAAGAAGGTTGTTATAGTAAGTGATAAAAATATCATTGCTGCGGGATTATGAAAACATTTCAGGCAATGGGAATTATTGTCTTCCAACCATTATATCCACATCTAAAAACTCAGATATCCATGGCCGGGAATTTTTTGGCCCGGTTATGGCAGTATATTCTTTTAAGGATGAAAAAGAGGCAATAAGCCTAGCCAACAATACAATATATGGGCTGGCAGCCGGCTTATGGACATCCAGCATGGAATGGGCAGAAAGAGTTGCTGGAAAACTGGAAGCTGGCACAGTATGGATAAATGAATACCGTTTATTTTCTGCAGCGGCACCCAGAGGCGGATTTAAGTTCATCGGTATAGGCAGAGAGCCTGGATTGGAAGGCATACTGGAATATACCTTGGCAAGGCACCTATTCTATGGAAACAATGAATCTTGAGTGCCTGATGAAGCCTATGGAATTCTCCAAAAATAAAAATATTCTATTTTTAATTCAATTTGCCATAAAATGCTAACAGAGCATGCAGGATAAAATAATAGAAATTTTGTCCTGAAAATTTAAACTTTTTTTAAATAATTATTTATAAAGTGAATATTAATGTCTCAAATAGAAACAGGAATGCTGATGCCTGTAAACACAAAAGATTAATAAGCAAGAATTTCATAAAGATATATATAAGGAATGGAAACATATGAATAGTGGGAATGCTAATTTATTTATTGTTAGGAGTTTGAATGGAATATGAATCTGCGTCGAATTCTTTTAGATGTTGATAAAGGCCTGAACAGGCCAACACTGGTTGAACTTTCAGGTTCAATCGAGGATGTGCCTGGCGTTGATGCCGTTAAGATTACTGTTACAGAGATGGATATGGAAACTATGGGAACCAACATAATTGTGGAGGGCATAAATATAAATTATAACTATCTTATAAAGGTTATAGAGGATATGGGCTGTGCCATTCACTCCATCGATGAAATAGAGACTGGAAAACACATAATAAAATGAAAAAGCAATATATATTTCCAGTTAGCATTGGCCTATCAGATGGAATAATAACAGCACTGATACTTGCATCAGGCGGCATTGTTTCCAGTGATAAAATTTCACTTTTTCTTGCCCTAAAAATATCCTTTGGTTCGGCATTTGCTGGAGCATTCAGCTATTTTATTGCACAGTATGCCGGGCTAAATGAAGAACTCCACAGAACTGCAATTCAATTGCATTTAAAATCTACAGATTACCTTTTAAAAGGGCATCTCGGATTGCAAATATTCAGTGAATCGCTGCTTGGGGCTTTGATAGCAGCATTTTTCAGTTTTCTTGGTGCACTTATACCTTTATCCTCTTCTTTGATTATTTTACATAATATTATTATACCATTTTCACTCTCTTACTTATCTCTGGCGATTCTTGGATTATTTATCAGCAAAACTACAGCTGGAAAAGCACGTTTCTGGGTTACAGTCATGGTAATAGTAGGAGTTATAGTTACTGTGGCTGGATATGAATTAAAATTGATAGTTTAAAAATGCAATATATAGAGCCGGCATAACTGCCAATTGCACATGTAAAATGTATACTGCAATTCCTGCCTGTACAAGAGTATCCGGAATTCTTTTATATTAACATAAGATAAAATTTAAGAACGTTGCAAATATAGATGGACATGAAAGTTGCAGTTATTATGGGAAGCAAATCTGATTATTCCGTTATGGAACCTGCGATTCAGGAATTAAAAAATTTTGGCATAGAGGTCGAATATAAAGTTGTTTCGGCCCACCGGACACCGGAATTCATGCTTCAGTATTCAAAGGATGCAGCAAAGAATGGAATAGAGGTTATAATAGCCGGTGCAGGAGGAGCCGCACATCTTCCTGGAATGGTGGCGGCCATGACGCCATTGCCTGTTATAGGTGTTCCAGTTCAATCAAAATCATTGAATGGAATTGATTCTTTGCTATCTATAGTGCAGATGCCACCAGGTGTTCCTGTTGCTACCGTATCGATAAACGGGGCAAAAAATGCAGCGCTCCTTGCAGTAAGGATTTTATCAATTAAATATGAAAAACTTGGCTTAATGCTGGCTAAATTTATAGAAGATCAGAAAAATAGCGTATTGAGCGATAAATTATGAAAGTTGGCATAATAGGCTCAGGCCAGCTCGGCTATATGATGATCAATACAATGAGGCGTTATCCAATAGAGTTTTATGTTATTGATAAGGAAATGGGCCCTTCAGCTTTTATAGCAGATAAATTTTTTTATAATAGCGAATATAAAGAATTTGTTGATTCTTGCGATTACGTTACCTACGAATTTGAGCATATAAGTGAACAAATTCTGGAATATGCAGATTATAGAAATAAATTGAGGCCATCCCTGAAAGCTGTAAATCTAAAGAAGAATAGATTGCTGGAAAAACAGTTTCTTTCAGAAAATCATTTTCCCATAGCAGATTTTGAATATACAGAATCTTATTCTGATGCTTTTAAAATAGCACAGTCAATGGGAAAGGGCGTGATTAAGAGCTGTATGGGAGGGTATGACGGAAAGGGGCAGTATTTTATTGATGAATCATCAAAATATAAAGAAAGAGAAGACATGCCCTATGTTGTTGAAAAATTTATAGATTATGATTATGAATCGTCCTTGATTGCTGCAAGAGATTCAATGGGAAATTTTGAATATTTTGAACCATCATTCAACTACAACCAGAATGGAATTTTAATATACAATATAGCACCTGTGCAGAATAATATAGAAATGATAGATACAGGAAAGCGCCTTATGGAAAAGCTTGGCTATACCGGTGTAATGGGAATAGAATTTTACATTAAAAACAATAAAGCAATAATCAATGAGTATGCGCCAAGAGTACATAATACAGGGCACCACACGTTAACTGGCTCCTCGGTATCACAGTTTGAGGAGCACATACTTGCAATAACAGGAAACAGGCTGATAAAACCGTTAATGTTCACTCCTTCAGGCATATTAAATATTATAGGCACAGGCATTGAAAATAAAATAAATGACATTCTAGGTGTTGGAAATACAAACATATACTGGTACCATAAGGAAGAGGTTAGAAGAAAAAGGAAAATGGGGCATATAAATGTTTTTGGCGAGAGCTATAATGAGGTAAAAAATAGAATTGAAGACCTTATAAGCATTGTATATGATGAAAACATTGAGAATTATATATAATCATGGTTTTTATAAATAATATTTTAAAAATATAGTTAAAAAAATTAGAGCAAAACCACTCCATTTACGCCATTTACCAGCTTTATCTGGCTTAATATGTTGCCTGCAACAGCCTCAGCAGTCACAATAATTGCTTTTGGATTATCAATAAGTTCAGGGTCATCAGTTATAACCTGCCTTACGGATATGCCATTCCTGGCAAGTATATCCATAACTCCAGCAATTATGCCGGGCTGTGAGGCGTTGGTCGGAATTATTTCCAGGACACCAAATCCAACTTTTGGGCCGGCATTTTCAAAATTTGATACTGCATTCAGATTGCTAAAAAAAGGATATAGTTTTTTATCACTGACTATTTTATTAATCATATTTACCACAACACGCCTGTCAACATGATAAGCACGTGCAAGCGAATTTGGTTTAATTTCAATTTCATCGCAAAATAGTTTTGGCTCATCGTATTCGATTTTTACAGATATTCCAATTTTGATAATTTTCTGTATTATTCGCATCTCGGCTGGATAACCCTCAAACACTTCATAAATATAATCCCACATAGCAATAATAATAGAGTTCGAGTATTTAAAAATATATTATAATAAATGAAATATCATTACTGATCTGAATATTTTGTGACAAGTTCAATAAATTTATCATAGTTTTCTGGCTTATGAACGTTTAAATAGGAATTTTTCATTGTATTGATAACAAATTCCGAAGGAAATTGCATCGGCAACTGAGATACTATAAATTTTGCTGCCTCTTCTGGTTTTTCCCTCAATAGTTTTATTCCAAGATTATAGGCATCAATAAATTCTTTTTCTTTAGAATAAACTGTTGCACCACAGCTCCCTGGCATTTCTATATTGCTCTTTTTAAAGTACTCTTCTATGCTTATGCCATTGGGGTCCATGGCCGGAACAACAACTGTATCAACTTTGTTGGAATGCATAGCATCCATAAGCTCACCAAGTGAATCGAAATATTGAATTTCAACCTTCTTGCCAGTCTCTCCAATATATGCCCTGAACATAATATCTGAAGCGCCTCCCTTCCTTGTCATGCCTATTTTGTATCCCACCGCAGGATAAACCCTTGATAAATTCTCTATTGTGACATAATCAATGGGCAATCCATTTTTTACAAGCGATACAGTGGAATCAAGCACCACATCAGGCTTATTATTCCCAATTTCAGATGATTTCTTAAATTCAATTTCTATATCTTTTATTTCCATCTTTGCTGCCACAAGTGGGTAGCATACGGGTCCCGGTACTGCTACAACTTTCATGGCCAGTTATATAATAAATGGTAATTAACTTAATGTTGCCGGAGATATCAGAAATCTGATAAATATTAGAAAATATTTGGGCAGTTTTTTCTTTATACTTATTAAATTGCCTGAATTGAACTCTTCGCCAGTAATATGTTTAATATTGAATAATATAAACATTAAATTTGACGGAAAATAATATAAACAAAGTTGAAATTAGCCTTTTTAAGGTTCAAATGAAAAAATATTTAGTTGTCGAGGATGGGACAGTATATGAGGGCAGAGGATATGGCGATGAAGGCGAAACAAATGGAGAGGTTGTATTCACAACATCCATGGCAGGATACATTGAAACAATAACCGATCCCTCCTATGCCGGGGAAATATTAGTTTTTGCATTTCCATCTATAGCAAATTATCAGATGAATTTAGAGCAAATGGAATCAGGCCGTGTCCAGATTGCCGGCCTGGTAACAAAGGATGCTCATGAAATATTCAATGGCAGCGATGCTGGAATCAAATTTAATGAATTCCTCAAGGCAAACAAAATTCCTGCAATTGATGGCATTGATACGAGAGAACTGGTTAAAAAAATCCGAAGTGAGGGAGCAGTAAGGGCTTATATCAGGAATAAAAATGAAATGCCGGACAACTTTATTGACACAATGTCATTAAATCTTGTTTCAAAGGTTTCAAGAAAAAGCTATCAATTTTACGATTCTGGAAGAAAGAAAAATATATTATTTATTGATGTAGGAACAAAAAACAGCCTTATCAGGAATTTAAGCAGAATAGCATCGCTGCACATAGTGCCATATGATTATGATTTCTTTGGGAACAGATTAAAATATGATGCAATATTCATCCCAAATGGGCCGGGTGACCCGGCGCATGAATCACTCAAGCCGATAAGAGATTTTATCAAGGAAAGTTACAGTGAAGTTCCTGTTATAGGGGTCTGCCTGGGAAATCAGATCATAGCACTTTCATTGAATGGCAAAACCGAAAAAATGAAATTTGGCCACAGGGGCGTAAATCATGCAGTGCTAATTGAAAACCATATTTACATAACATCACATAACCACGGATATGCAGTCAATGCAGAATCTTTAAAGAATACTGAACTGTTAGTCAATGGCGTTGATATAAATGATGGTACTGTAGAAATGGTAATGCACAGGGAACTTCCAGTATATTCAGTGCAGTTCCATCCTGAAGCATATCCTGGGCCATACGACAGTATGTGGTTTTTTGATAGAATACGCAATACACTAGGTGGTTCAAATGCATGATAAAATTAAATGTACGCTTGTGATAGGCTCTGGCCCAATTGTTATAGGCCAGGCAGCCGAATTTGATTATTCTGGTTCACAGGCATGTATGGCACTTAAAGAAGAGGGAATAAAAACTGTGCTTCTCAATTCAAATCCGGCAACAATACAGACTGACCACGAAATAGCAGACCGTGTATATATTGAGCCGGTCAATCCTGAAAGCGTTATTGAAATCATAAAAAAGGAACATATAGATTCAATACTTCCATCAACCGGGGGCCAGATAGCCCTGAATCTTGTTATACTGCTGGACAGGCTTGGCATTCTTTCTTCAAATAAAATACAGATACTTGGCACGCCAGTGGAATCAATTAAATTAAGTGAGGATAGGAAGGAATTTGCTGGTTTGATGAAAAGAATAGGTGAACCTGTCATATCATCATATTCTATGAACAGGTTGAATTATAAGGAAGAGATAAAAAAAATTAAAACCTATCCATTAATTCTCAGAACCGGCTTCTCCCTTGGCGGATCAGGTGGAACAATAATACATAATTTTAATGAGCTTATAGAATATGCCAGTGAGTACTTTTCTATAAATGATGATTCCTTAGAACTCGATGAATCACTTCTTGGCCTGAAAGAAATAGAATATGAAATGATGCGTGATAATAATGGAAACTGCATATCCATATGCAATATGGAAAACCTTGACCCAATGGGTGTACACACAGGGGAAAGCATAGTTGTAACTCCGTCAATGACACTGAGCAATGATGATTATCAGAAATTGAGAACTGCCGCAATACATATAGTAAGTGAAATTGGAGTTATAGGCTCTTGCAACATTCAGTTTGCCCTTGACCAGGAAACTGGAAATTATTTTGTGGTTGAGGTCAATCCCAGGACATCAAGGTCCTCTGCACTTGCATCGAAGGCATCAGGATATCCAATAGCAAGGATTTCAACAAAGATCGCAATCGGCTACAATCTTGAAGAGATAAAAAATCCGGTCACAAAGAATACATATGCAGCCTTTGAACCATCAATGGATTATATAACTGTTAAGATTCCAAGATGGCCATTTGATAAATTCTCAGTCAGCAGGAATATCGGCATAGAAATGAAATCCATCGGAGAGGCAATGGGCATCGGAAGGATATTTGAGGAAGCATTTATGAAGTGCATTTCTTCACTTGATATTCCACAGGCTGTTCCAATGAGATTATTCACATCACACGATATAACAGTCAATCTGTTAAAAACTCCAAATGATTTAAGGGAATTTGCCATATTTGAGGCATTATTCCAGGGCATTGAAAATGATGAAATATCACGTTTAACAGGGTATGACATATTTTTTATTGAAAGGGCAAAAAATATAGTTGATTCAATAATGGCAATAAAACCGGGCGAATTGCCAGAAAAATTATCGAGCCTGAAAAGCCTTGGAATTTCAGATGAAACAATTGCATATTATTCAAAACTTGATATTGTTGATATAATAAAATACAGAATAGGGCACAAATTGATTCCTGCATTCAAAAATATCGATACATGTTCTGCAGAATTTGACTCCGATACATCCTATATGTATTCCACTTATGATAAATATACTGACAATTTAATAGGAAGCAAAAAAAAGGTAATTGTAATTGGATCGGGGCCAAACAGAATATCTCAGGGCGTAGAATTTGATTACGGTGCAGTCAAGGCAATAATATCCCTTAAAAACATGGGATACGAATCAATTATGGTCAACAGCAATCCTGAGACTGTATCAACAGATTTCGATATTGCTGACAAACTGTATTTTGAACCCATAACCCTTGAGCATATTTCCAATATAATAAGTGTGGAAAAGCCCCTGGGAGTTATAATTCAATTCTCTGGCCAGACAGGGCAGAATATGGCAGAATCACTGAATAAGATATTCAACAATATCATTCTTGGAACAAAATCAGAGGATATCTATAATATTGAAGAACGGACATTATTTTCAAAGGCATTGAAAAATTTGAATATAATGCAGCCCGATTTCATCGAAGCTGGAAACATAAATGACCTTGAGGAAAAAATTGAAAGATTCAACCTTCCTGTTATTATAAGGTCAAGTTTCATCATAGGTGGCAGGTCTATGGATATTATATATGACCATAATATACTTGTAGAGCGCGTGCAGGAGCTCTTCAAAGAGCATCCGGGCGAACCGGTTCTCATAAGCAAATATTTAAAAAATGCAGTAGAACTTGATGTTGATTTTATTTCCAGCAGTGAAGCTTCTTTAATATGTGGCATTTCTGTGCATATTGAGGAGGCAGGCACACATTCAGGTGATGCTACAATGGTTCTTGGCCCCGGGGTTTTAGATCAGAGGTATATAAGTTCAATAAATGAAATAATAGAAAAAATGAGGAAAAATTTTCATCTGCTTGGCATGTCCAACCTGCAGTTGGCAATAAAGGATGATGATATATATGTAATAGAATTAAATGCAAGGTCATCCAGGTCAATACCATTTGTTGCCAAAGCTACAGGAATTAACTGGGTAGATGAAGGCATAAAGGCTATTCTTGGCATTCCATTCTCAACAAAATATATTGAACCAAGATCATATTTTGTAAAGGTTCCTGTTTTTCCATTTAAGCGTTTCAGGGATATGGATGTAATTTTAGGCCCGGAAATGAAATCAACAGGGGAGGCAATGTGCTGTGGTTTTACCTTCAATGAAGCCATGAGCAAGGTAGTAAAAATTATGAAACGGGATTTTAAGCTTAATTCTGTTATTCTGACTGTAAATGATAATGATAAGCCAGTTGCAAAGCTAATTGCAGAACAGTTGAAGGCTGCCGGCGTAAGGATATATTCAACTCCAGGCACACATAATTATCTCAAATCCTCAGGCATTGATACTGATATTGCATATAGAATCAAGGATATGCGGGAACCAGGCATCAGCGATATCATAAAAAACGGAAATATATCTATGATAATAAATACCCCATCTGAAAGCTATGGTTCATTGCGTGATGGCTTTGCAATACGCAGCCTTGGAATAAGGATGGATATTCCGCTCATAACAAATATTAAATTTGCTGAGGAACTGGTCAAGTCAATAACTAATCATGAAACCCAGCATGTAAGGGAAATATCTGAATATTATAAATTCTAATCATATCATAAACAATTTTAACTCATGTATTATTACGATACAATGAAAAATTTTAATATAATTTACGAAAAAATAAAGAAAGTGGCACCTGAGCACCATTTTGAATTTACAGACTCGCCATTCTGGATTCTCATAACAACAATACTATCACAGCGGACAAAAGATATAACAACTGATGCGGCTGCAAGGGCACTATACATAAAATATAAAGATTCTTATGGGTTGCAGAATGCAGACCCTGCAGATATAAAAAAAATAATCAAAAACGTTGGCTTCAGCAATGTAAAATCCTTAAGAATAATTGAAATAGCACGAATTATAAATGATCGTTATAATGGAACAGTGCCGGATAACTACAATGAGCTTATAAGCCTCCCTGGCACTGGCAGCAAAACTGCAAATATAGTTTTAACGCAGGGTTTTAAAATTCCAGCTATAGCAGTAGATACACATGTATTCAGAGTGAGCAATAGAATCGGCCTTGTCAGGGCCAAAACGCCTGAAGCAACAGAGGAGGCATTAAAAAAAATCATACCGCCGGCCCTTCAGGTTGAATTTAATCCAGTTTTTGTTGAATTTGGCAAGAGCATATGCAGGCCTGTATCGCCAAAATGCAATATTTGCCCAATTTCCGGCTGTTGTGATTATTATAATAATACAGTAAAAAAATTAAAGAAAAATTGAAATCGCTTATATACAATGTCTCAATTTTAAAACATAGCATACCGGTGAAAACATGAGGCAGAATTTAATCATAAATAATTATTTTGATGGAACAGATATGGCCAGGGAGTGTACTTTAATAAAGGTAGAAGATGGAAAAATAACTGATGTAAAGGCGATAAAAGAAGCAGAAACCAATGATCTGTTAAATTATGCCAATACCCTTGATTTCAGAGGCAAATTTATCACTCCCGGGCTTATAGACTCACATGACCATTTTACATTGACAGCTTTAAAAATAGCATACCAGGCAAATTTTGGCAATATTGCATCATATGATGAATTCAATGATGTTCTCAAAAAGAATGCAGGAATTAAACTCCATGGCTGGATCCAGGGTTATGGGTTGAATGAGTATAACCTGAATGAAAAAAAGATGCCTGACAGGCACGTTATAGACCATGCCTTGAAGGATGTTCCTGTATTCATCACACATATTACAGAGCATTATGCCCTTTGCAATAGCATGGCACTGGAAATCGCAGGCATAACAGGCAAGACAGAGAATCCGCCAAATGGCAAAATTGGAAGAGATATAAATGGCGAACCTGATGGCATATTATATGAAGCACAGGCAATGGACCTTGTTAAAAAATGCATACCTGAGTACAATTTAAATGACTATATCAATGCGATTATATCTGGATCAAAAATGTATATGGAAGCGGGCTTAACTGCTGTAAAGGATATTGGCGGAACAGGCAAAGACATAAATGAAGAAACCAGGATAAAGGCTTTCAATTATGTAACATCTGAAAACAAAATAGGTTTAAGGTTGATGATTGCACTGCCAGTTTATTCGCTTGAAGACGTTGATAAAAAAATATTGATGTCAAAGAATATCAAAGAGAATAATTCACTGAGGTTCTCTGGATTCAAGCTTTTTCTCGATGGTTCAATAATGTCTCGAACAGCATGGATGAAAAACCCATATAAAAGAAGGAAAGAAAATGAAAAACCGGAAAATGGAATATCCCTATGGAATATTGGCGAGTTCCATGAAGCTGTGAATAAGCTTGCTGCAACTGGAAGCCATATAAGCATACACGTGATAGGCGACAGGGCCATTGAGGAAGCAGTCAATACAATTGAAGATGTACAGTCAAAGGGATTAAAATCCCCTTTTGCCCTTGTCCATGCTTATAAGCTTGATAATCCTGTAATAGAAAGGATAAAGAAACTCTCAATAGGAATCGAAACACAGGCTGCATTTATCTATTTTATAGGCAATGCACTGCAGCAGAACCTTGAGAATAATGAAAGCAAATGCCTTTTCCCATTCAAAACCCTTATTGAAAAAGGAATTAAATTTTCCAATGGCTCTGACAGCCCTGTTTCACCATATTCGCCTTTATATGGAATATTTTCATGCATTTACAGAGAGATTAAAAACGGCAATGGGCAACCGGCATTCAACAATCAGAATATCACATTAATAGAAGCATTAAAAAGCTATACATCTAACAGTTCTGAGGTCACAGGATGGAATGGCATTGGAACCATGAAGCCTGGTTCTAATTCTGATTTCACTGTATGGAGCACAAATCCAGAAAAGCTTGATTCAGATTTCAGGCAGTGGTCCAACATAGAACTGAATGCAATTGCCTTACGCTGAATTTTAAGCAACAATTGCCATATTTCTCTTTATATTAAATTTAATGAACGCTGCATTTATGCCTTCACAATATTTACTGCTAGAAACTCTGGAGTTAGCATTGGAAGATGCTCCATAACAATAATTATATATTGCATAATAATTTAAATATATGGAAATTAAAGTTGGGAATGGCATTATTACAGTAGAAGATAATGTCATGCCACTGTTAGGCGATAATATTCTTATAATATATATTAAACTCGAACAGGGCCCATGCCAGGACAATATATGCCAGCTTATAAGGAAGGTTGAATATGAAATTTCAGGCCATTTTAAGTATGAAAACAGTTTTAAAATTGCTGGCCCTCCGAGAATAGAATTGCAGCAGGGCATATTCGATTCTATAAATAAAGAGAGAGAAAAAGTAAATATTAAAGCTGCGTTTGGAAAAAGAATTTTAATCAGGGGCCTGGCCATTTAATAAAAACGAAACAATATGCAGCTATTCTGAAGTTAAGCCATATATATTATTGGCAGGCCATATTTTAATACTGAGAAAGCTTATTAACATCAAACTAAAATATCAGGGCAGGATTATGCATTCAATAAATTTATGATGAAGACAGTTAATTATTGTCGGCATTGTCTGAATAACTTTTATCTTCATTAAAATGCATTTCTGCTTTTCTTGAGAAGTGTATGCCTGCAAAATAAAGGGCAATCATAGGAATAGCTATTACTACCATTGTAAAGCCAGTTACACCGGGAGAAAATATCATGCCATATATAAGGGAACCAATCACTGCATATCTCCAGTTCTTCTTCCATGTATCAGCCGCAACTATGCCAAAACGGCTCAATCCAACCATAAATACTGGAATTTCAAATGAAAGGCCAAATGCAATGGTATACATAAAAATAAAAGATACAAAGCTTGATATTCCCATTGTCACATCTGCGCCAACGCCTAAATCAAATAGTGAAAATACTCTGAAAAGTATAGGGGCTATAAAATATATGCCAAGAGATGCACCGGCAAAGAATAAAAGTGATGCCGGTATGATGATGGATTTTAACATATCCTTTTCCGATGTTTTTAAAGCAGGGTCAATAAACTTCGATACTTCATAAATTATAACAGGCATTGAAATTATGAGAGAAAGTGCCATACATGTATAAAAGTCAGCCATAACGCCATCAACAGGTTTCAGGACAAGCAAAGTAGTATTGCTTGTAAGTGTATGTTCTTTGAGAAGAAATAAAGCCTGGGCTCCGATATTGTCAAACGGATCTGGCATAAGAAAGGGAAAACGATAGCCAAATAATGATATATATTCAATCCTGAATATTACAAACACTCCAAAGAAAATGCCGAAAACTGTTAAAATTCTGATCAGGCGATATCTGATTTCATCGGAATACTTTATAAAATAGTTAATCAGTTCGTTTTCCATATTAATTTTGCTTCGCTTCCTGAACTTCTACTTTTGCGTTGCCGGTTGATGTCCCCAATTTTGTGTTGATTTCTCCAATTATCTGGTCTATTGTTTTTCCCTGTATATCTATATTCAAATCTTCAGCGATTTTCATGTAATTGATCTGCCCTCCGCTTGCAGCATGTGAAGAAGTGCTGGCAGGATTCCTCAATTCATTTTCAATTTCCATCTGGCCTTTTTTGAACTCTCCAGTTGCTTTTCCAAGATTTCTGGCCATTTCTGGTATCTTCTTGGTCCCTCCAAAAATTATAAGGGCTACGGCGACTATTATCAGTATGTCCATGTAAGAATCAAACATATTTCATCACATATGGTAAAATTATAACATTTTAATAAAAATTTTCATTTTATTGAACATGTTTAAGAAAATAACATAAAATATAAACAGCAAAAATATATTCACTTAATGGTTAGTGATAAAAATTACATTTCTGAACCTGAAAAACGGGCTTTTCTTAAGGGCGCCGGACTGTCAATAGCAGCCCTTATGGTAGGAGGCCTGTCTATTGAACGTTTTGTTGTGCCAAGCGATCGTGGTGTTCCTGTTATGGATAATTTTCCCCTTGCCGTATTGGAAGATCCAAGTGGTAGCAGGGTAACAGTAAATGATGTTATTAATTATGCTGCAGCAAGCACAAAGTCAACATCAACACCAATACTTGTATTCAATTATCCATTACAGGACGAACCAACATTTTTGATAGCACTGAAAAACGTCAAGGTTACAACGCCTAATACTGCCCCTTCAAGTGGGTTTGCTGTAGTTCCACCTTCAAAAGATGCGCCAATGGATGGCGTAATATATACATCCTACAATGGTGATAATTATTCTATAATTGCATTGAGTGGCATATGCCAGCATCTTGGCTGTGTGCCGCCCTTCCTGGATTATCATCCTGGAAAGAGCATACCTTTTGAATCAAAATTAATTGGCTATAAAGCTGATGCCCCTGGCACTCCTGCACAGTGGCCAAATTATGGATTGATTTACTGCAAATGCCATGGAAGCCAGTACAATCCTGTATGGGGTGGAAGGAATCTTTATAATAATGGCCCAGCCTCCAGCCCTGCCAACCATTCATTGCCACAGATTATGTTAGCAACAGATTCTAATAATTACATATATGCATATGGAATAAATTCTTCCAATGCTGTTATACGAACACATCTGTTATTTCCCAATGGGCAAACATATGGAAGCCAGGTCAAGAGTGAGGATCTCACCGGTGGAAGCAGCATATTAAGGTCAGCTAAATCTATGCCAACAAATCTGTCATTATATAAGAATACCACTCTTGTAACTGAATCACCATCGGCCCTTGGCGTGAATACTGTGAACAGTTCAGTTGTGCTTTATAAGACAACAGTAGTAAGCAACGAAAACGTGAATGGAATGGACTGGAAAGGAAGTTTTTAGGTGAAATAAATGGAAAAAGCAGAAACTAATAATTATAACGTGACCGATTTGATGAAGGAAGAGAAGGACCTCCCTGAAGGATCTTATACAATCGGATTTAAATCTGTCACATCAAGAGGTTACAAGATTGACGAATGGACAGGAGCATGGGTGGCTACTGCACTGATATACCAGGTTGTTTCCGGCATTGTATTATTCTTTTATTACAGCCAGGTTGATCCTTATCAGTCAACACAGTATATTATTTCAGATGTGCCTTTCGGGCATATTATTCTTACGTCGCATTTATACATGGCATATGCCATGATAGGGCTTGTATACTTTCATATGATGAGGCAGTGGTTTGTTGGCTCATATAAGGGAAAATGGAGATGGCTGCAGTGGATACTTGGAGTTTTCCTGTTCCTGCTCACCGTACTTACAGCAATACTTGGATATATGTTAGCCAATACTGCAATAGCAATGGCAGCAGTCCATATTGGCATGTTATTTATGCAGAAAAGCGTCCTTGGCAGAATACTGCCCGGAGCATTTATAAACTGGCTTGAAGCTATACTGGTAGGCAACTATACAACAACTGCTATGTTTTCACATCTGTTAGCGCTTCATGTGGCAGTGTTTTCCGTGTTATTGCTTGCACTGTTTGGAGTGCATTTCATGCTCTTTGAACGATCAGGGCTTGCCAGCGAGAAGCCAAAGAAAGGCGAAATGATACCATGGTTCCCAACAAACCTCCTGTATGCTGTGTTTTCTGGGATAATTATGGTAGGAATAATACTTCTTATCTCAGCTGCTTTCCCACAGACACTTTCGCTGGCATATGGTTCACTGGCATATGGAACATTTCCTGTTCCAGACTGGTATATAACGCCATTATACAAATTAATGGATGTGGCCGGTTTTGGGCTTTCCACTGGTGGTGTTCCGCTGATAATCGGTATAGTGATATTCCTACTCATTCTGCCATTTATAGATAGATACCATAAAAAAGGAGTATTAGAAAGGCCGTGGATTACAGCATTTGGAATCTTCCTGTTAATTGGCCTTGCTGTTATGACCGTATGGGGCTACTCACAGCCAGGGCTATCACAGACAAGATTGATGACAATGGAACTATGGTGGTCAATTACATTTATTTCTTTTATAACTGTATATGCCATGAGATTTGCAAAAAGGGATGGTGAATTAAATGAAAACAACTAATATAATATATTTAATCGGAATAATTCAGCTTGTTGTGGTTGATCCTGCCATGTGGTATTTCACACAGGTTCATCCATTCAAGAATGAAAGCCTGTGGGCAGTAACGCTTGTAATAAACTTATTTCTCTTTGCAGGAATTATATTCCTGATATTGCAGAGAACAATAAAGGCGAGGGTTTAAAATGGATAAAAAATCACTATATCTATATTATTATTCGATGATTGTATACCTTTTTGGAAGCGTGCCATTTATTTTATATGGTGTATTGATAAAGCCAATAGGTGTTATGTATCATGAACAGCCGTTTAAGATGGTTTCACCAGTATTTGGAAATTTTGGCGTTTATGAGGAGGGTTTGCTTGTGATTGCACTGGTGTTTATAATAGCTTCAATAATACTTTATCTTGTTTCCCTGCTTAAAAACAGGTCCAGGAACGGTAAAATATCAACAAGGACTATTATTGCACCGGTTCTTCTTTACATATTTACATTTGCTGTTATAGGGGTGGCACTGATATGATGAGAGAAAAATTTGAAGCAATGAAAAAAAGCTCGAAGTATATGATAGTAACGGGAATTGTATTCTTAATAATTTCACTGCCAACTTTCCTTGATTACAACATGTTCCCAAGATACAATGCAGTAATAGGCCCACATCAACTGGGAAGCTGGGTCTCATTCTTCTTTGCATTCGTTGGCTTTATATTATTGATAATGGCATTCGGACAGGAAGACATGTAATTATATTTTTATAATATTATTTGAAATAAAATAATTAATTTCATTTTCATCAAAATTCATATGTTTTAAAATTTCTATAGTGTTTTCACCAGATAATGGTGCATTATCACATGGCATCATTTCGGCTGCAACCTCATTTTTTAACCTCACAATACTGGCAGGGAAATCATATTCTTTTCCCATCTGTATGACAGCTCTGGATTTTAAGGAACAAAGCATCGCCTGAACTTTGCTGCGCGAGTCCGCCTCAAACTGTTTTTCCTTCATATCCTCGGCATGCATGGCCTTTAAAAAATTAATCCAGAATTTTTCTTCCAGGCAGCCAAGTGCAACTTTGCCATCAACTGTTTCATATATTGAATAGCATGGATAGGAACCATCCAGCATATTATGTTCGGAAAATATTGAATATACATTGAAGAGCTCCGGTACCGCAGACATATTTATTATTATATGCGAGAAATCCTGTGCATATAAATGCTGTAAAATCATAATATCTGCATACAGTGCTGATCCAGTATCTGCTACCTGCACTGGAAGTACCCTGTCTATTCCAGAATAGGCGGTAAAATTAATGTCGTGCCCCGGATCATCGCTTGCGTTGCCATAGCCATAAATGGAACAGTAAACCAGTTTTGGATTTATTTTATGCAATGTATCCGGCCCAATTTTTAATTTATTTACAACACCTGGCCTGAAACTTTCCAGAAATACATCAGCGTTTTTTATTAATTTATAGAATATATTCAAACCATCTTTTTTCTTCAGGTTGATGCTGATGCTTTTTTTCCCTGAATTGAGGTATTTATTGGCTTCTGGCGAGAGCCTGCGCATGTAATCGCCATTTTCTGTATCCTCAACTTTTACCACTTCAAAGCCCAAATCTGAAAAAATCCGTGTAGCAATACCACCCGGTATCAGGCGGGTTGCATCTATTACCAGTGTCATATAGCTATATTTTTTTAACTCTTATAAATTATATTAAAAAATTTATTTGTCCTCACCAAGCTCCTTTGCACGCCTGTATGATCCAAGGACAGCATTTGTTATTGCAGTTCTTGCATTTGCTTTTTCCATTTCATAGATGCCAGCAACGGTGGTTCCGCCAGGTGTCATTACCTCATCACGGAGATCAGATGCAGACATATTCGCAGATCTCATCAATTCCATAGTATTTATGAAAGTATCAATAACAAGTTCACGTGCTTCTGCCTTTGGTATGCCCGCTAAAATTCCGGCGTTGATCATAGAATCTGCCATGATAGCAACAAAAGCCGGGCCACTTCCACTTAATCCCGTAACTGCATCCATATGTGTTTCATCGATCTTAACTGCTGAACCGAAACAGGTTATTATCTTATTTACAAGTGAAATATCCTCACTGCTTAGATTGCTGTAACTGTATGCAGTGACTGATTTCTGGATAAGCATGGGTATGCTTGGCATTGCCCTGGCAATTTTAGATTTTTCCAGCGACTTTTGAATTATTTCCAATTTAACGCCTGCCATGAATGAAATAACAAGTTTTCCTGCCACATAATCATGTATTTCATCAAATATTTTTTTTGAAATTCCCGGTTTAATTGCAAGTAAAATCACATCTGCGTATTTTGCATTATCTACATTATTATCAAAAATTTTGAATCTATTGTTATTCCATGCACTGAGTTTTTCGAACGAACCTGAACTTATAGATATATCGAAATTCGATTTTATTCCCATAGCAATAGAACGGCCTACCGTTCCAGCTCCAATAATTCCTATCTTCATAGCCTTTAATCTTGCAATAGTATAAGTTTTTTCTGAATAATTCAGAGATGTGGTATTTTTTAAAATCTTTCATTAATTAAAGATGATTAAAAATTTGATTTTATTTTAAATTAAATATCTATTTCTAATTTGAACCAAGCAAAAGTATGTCATTCACTACCTGGGCTCCTGTTTCAAGAGGGCCATCGTGTTTTTCATACACGGTTAAATCGTCATTATTGTCTGTTTTTTCAAGATAACCCATGGAAAGTGCATCCATATGTGCTATAGAATCGTGGCTATCAACCTGGAAAATTTTTGATTCTATTACAGGCACTGAATCATTTGTTATATGTGACAGAACACGGTAAACATATGAGGAATTTCTCATCATATCAAGATCTTTGAGTTTTTCTATACCATCATATTCCACATCCTTAAGAGTGTAATTTCTGCCAAGCAGGGAGTTTGCTATTATAACTGTTTTTCTTGCACCATCGAGCCCATTCGTATCATCATGGTAATCTGTTTCGGCAATTCCCATGTTCTGTGCAGTTTTAATGGCCTCTTCAAAACTTATGTTGGCCAAAAGCTGATTCAAAACATAATTTATTGTAGAACTGACCTGCCCTTTAAATTCTATAAGTGTAGATGACCTTAATGCATATCTGTTCATATTGAACAATGGGACGCCACCGCCAACCGCAGATTCATAAAGGATTCTTTTTCTATTTTTTATTGAGCTTTCCATTATCTCTTTCCAGTGCAATGCAAGAGGGGCCTTATTGGATGTTACCACGTTCTTTCCATATTCAAAGGCCTTTTCATACATAGCTTTGCCACGAATGCCATCTGCAGTAGCAGGAGACATATCCACTATAACATCTGTTGGCAAATTGTATATTTCCTCAAATTTTATTATTTCACCAGCACTGCCAAGATCATTTCCTTCTTTTCCCATCAGTACTCTTCCTGGATTCAATCCAGTTCTGTTATATACTGTTGATTTCGAATCGGAAACACTTAAAATTTTTATATCAAGGCCAAATTTCTTATTAAAATAATCAATATTGTCATTTAAAATACCAGCCACAGCTTTGCCAATATGCCCCAGACCTACCAGAGAAATATTCATAGATGTTAATGGAAAGTTCTCTTATAAAAGTTTCCAGTAAATATTTATTCTGCATTTAATATATTTAATTCATTGCAAGCACATATAAAATTATTTTAAATTATGCTGATATTCGCCAGTTAACTTATCTTTGAAACATAGCATCTTATTAAAGGATAAATTGCATGAATAATATTGATTTTCTTATAATTTTATGTTGCTGGCAGGATTATTTATTAAATCATTTCTCCAATATGAAATGAAGTGCAATAAATACGCCATTAAAAAATAGATGCAAAAGCATATAAAAAAATGAATAACTTTTATCTGCATTGGCCAATATTTTTGAACAAAATAGTTTTTCAAAATTATAAAGTTTATCTATTATGGTTTGAAAATTCCATAATTCTCAGCAATAAAATTATTTATTGCATTCCTGCCGCTTCTCATTGCTGCGCCAATATCATACTGCCTCTGTTCAAATATATCAATATCATAATGATCTGAATCAGCAAATTTTATGCCAGCTTTCTCTGCAATTTTCTTATAATACAGTGATCTCGAACGTTCAAGGGATTTTAATGATCTGGTGCTGATAGCCACTGAATTATTTTCTGCAAGTTTAAGGGCGTCATCAAAATACCGATAAATGTTTGTATTAATGGCAATATCACCCTTTGCTGTTATATCTGGATAGACGACATCAGGCAGGCACATTATGCCATTCTGGCAGTTTTCATTAATTATTTCCACTTTATTTTCATAGAGAACACTTGAGTAATAATTCAACAGGGCACCGAAATCTTTCATTTTATACGGATCATTGATTTCATTAAACTGCCCTCCAATAGTAGCTTTCTCATAAATAGCTGGCTTAAATCCAAGAGAAATTGCATATACAGCAGCTTCAAGCCCCTTAATGCCTGCGCCAACAATACTTATTTCATCATTGAATTTATGCCGTTGATGAAGCGTTGCCTCAATTCCTGTGTCTGGATTTACCGTGCAGCGAACCTCAGATGTTGATAAATTTCTGCATGCCTGGTTGCATCTTATGCATGGCCTTAAAGGCTTATTGTTGCTGATATTAAATGGTGTATGGGGATCCGCCAGAGCCTGCCGCCCAAGGGCAATAAAATCAACCTTATCTATGGCCTTTTGCATATCCTCTGGATTGATGATTGAACCAACCATCATGATCTTTTTATCTATCTTATCTTTTAATTTTGCAAGTATATGGTTATGCTCCCAGTAGAATGATGCAGATGATCCTGGCGGACTATTTCTGCCGGCAGAAAGATGAAAATAATCTATTCCTTTTAAATTATTTATAACCTCCGTGGTGTACTCAGCTTGATAACCATCTGGTTCATCTTCATAAAGGCTTAATCTGATGCCAACGGCAATATCAGTGGATTTCTTAATTCGTGATACAATTTCATTTATTATTTTTACTCTATTCTCTAAAGAACCTCCATAGGCATCATTTCTTGTATTTAAAGCTGGAGAAAGAAACTCATGAAGAAGATAGCCATGTGCCCCATGGAGCTCTATTCCATCGAAGCCTGCAAGTGATGCTATCTCTGCAGCCTTTACAAATTTATCTTCTATTCTATGTATATCATCAATGCTCATTTCTGCTGGATAATTGCCCATATAATTTTTTGATGACGGAGCCATAATATTAAATGAATTATAAAGAGGATTTGCCTTTCCGCCAGCATGAACCAGCTGGGCAAATATTCTTGTTCCGTGATCATGAATCCTTTCTGTAAGCCTGCTGAGCTTTGGCACCTGGGACATTGAAAATATTCCCATCTGATTTGGGGAACCCTTTCCATTAATTTCATCAACATATGAATATTCTGTAATAATTAATCCAAAGCCTCCCTTTGCCCTGTCTTCAAGATACTGTATATGGTTTTCATTGGTTGTTCCATCTATATTGCAGAGATTAGAAATCATGGGAGCCATAACGAACCTATTCTTAATTTCAATATCGGCTATATAGCCCTTATTAAATGGATTCATAATTGCACATGAAAAAATTAGAAATAAAGTTTTTGTAAATTAATATTAGATAAAAAATTAACTGGTTATGACTGTGGCATCCATATTAAATGAGCTGGTGCCTTTAACATCACTCACGCCATAATCCAGTACTATTGATGTTGTAGAGTGTGCTGAAATCGTAACTGTATGGACAACAAATGAAAATGGATGTTCCAGTGATAGCGTAATACTCAATCCTCCAACTACAATTGATACATTCTTTATATAAATCTTCATTTCATTATACGATGCAGCATGAATTGATATATTTGAAAGGAACGTAGCATTTGATGCAGAAAGGTCAAGTATATTCACTGTTTTGTCATGCAATGAATAATTGGTCCAGCCAGTTGAGTTAGATTTGGCACTTGCCGAATGCAATGCAATTGCACTGAATGTGAGATATATACCGGTACCATTAAACGAACCAGGTGTATCTGCCGCACTTACTTTTAACTTTCCAGTGGTTTCGTAATGATAGGCATAATAACCACCACCTGCAACCACTGCTATGATAACAATCACAACTATTATTGACAACAATTTTTTTCCTGCCATAAACATACACCGAAAAATTGCTATTTAACTCTTGTCATATTGTAATAAACATATGTATATGGTGAAATAGCAGTTTGCTATTTTTGCATATGAATAAAATATTTATATCATAATAACTTGATTTATATATGGAATATAAGGTAGCATCCAGCCATCCTCTCAGTACTGGGGCTGGAATGGAAGTTATGTCTAAAGGTGGCAATGCATATGATGCAATGTTAGCAGTTTCTTCCTGCCTGGTCGTTGTGCAACCACAGTACAATGGATTGGGCGGCGATCTATTTGCAACAGTTAAAGATGGCGGATATTACAGCATAAATGCTAGCGGATATGCAGCTGGACTGGCTGATTACGATTTTTACAGTAAAAAGGGATACAGCAAAATACCTGAGAGGGGTAGCCTTTCCTCCTTCTCAATTCCAGGCCTTGCCTCTTCCTGGGAAGCAATATCATCCAGATTAAATTTATGTGTAAAAGAGGATATGAAAAGAGCCATACAATTTGCGGATGAGGGCTTTGAGCCAAGCAGAAAACTTGTGTCAGCAATAAATAATTTTTCATATGGCGATGAGGATTTTAACTCAATCTATAAGGGCACTGACAGGCTGCTGGTACAGAAAGAGCTTGCAAATACACTTAAAACTCTTTCAGAAGAAGGATTCGATGATTTTTATAATGGAAAAATAGCCAGGAAAATCGAGGAAGACATGAAGAATAAAGGAGGATTGATCAGGACATCTGATCTCTCGTCTTATAAGGCAGAGATTAAAACTCCATTGCATATCAAATATAGAAATTACAATGTATATACAAATCCACCTGTAAGCCAGGGATTAACAGCCCTTGTATGGTTAAATAGCCTGAATAAATATGACCTTTCTTCAATGGAGCATGAAAATTATTACGAAACGCTCATTGATACTATGATGGATGCATATAATATAAGAAGAAATTACATTTATGATGGAGTTAAACTTCCTGATGACCTTTCAACACTTGAAGCTTCAGATAGCAATATAAATAATAAGGGAACAGAACAGTCAGATACAACTGCATATTCCATATATGATGGCAAAGTGGAAATCAGTGCGATTCAGAGCAATTATATGGGATTTGGCTCTGGACAGAGTATCAAAGGTACCGGCATAAATATGAATAATAGGGGAAGCTATTTTTCTATGGATAGCAAAAACCATAATTTCCTTGAACCAGGAAAGAAGACATTTCATACTCTAATGAGCGTTCTGGCATCAGGAGATAAGGAGATACTTACAGGTTCGATGGGCGGTGACATTCAACCACAGATTAATGTTCAGATACTTTCGAGGATTATAGACCTTGGATATAATATACAGGATGCTGTATCATACCCAAGATTTGCATATCCTGCTTCCATTTATGGAAAGGCTAAATATCCAGAAACAGCAGATGATATAAAAATTTATTATGAAAGTATGCTCAGGCTAAACAAATACGAAGCCGTGAATGATTTAAATGATATGATGGGCCATGCACAAGGAATAACTGTAGGTACTCAGGTTGAAACTGGTACTGATCCAAGGGGCGATGGCCTTCTTCTTTACATGAAATCTAAATATTTCAAATAATTGCAATTTTTTATGTTTTTTTATATTTTATTGCAAAAAAATTATATAGAATAAGTGTATGTATAAATATTATGATTTTAGTAACAAATGACGATGGCTTTAATTCTACAGGAATAAAGCATCTTTATAAAAACGCATCGCTTGTAGATGATACAATTATGATAGCCCCAGACAGGATGAGAAGTGCTTCAGGAATGAGCATAACGTTTACACAGCCAATGAGGCTCGAACCACTGGAAAAGTATGGTTATAAAGGTTATTCTACATCTGGATATCCCGCAGATGCCATTACAATGGCAAGGAGTGTTATATTGAAGAATAAAAGAATAGACCTCGTAGCAAGTGGAATAAATCTTGGTTCTAACATATCATTGAGGTCGCTGTATGCCAGCGGCACGTTATCAGCTGCTATGGCAGCTGCACTTGTAGGCATTAAATCTATGGCGTTTTCAATGGTTACGGATAGCATAAACAAAAATGACGACTCAGATTTTGCCATGGCTGGGGTATTTTCCAAATACTTCATGAGCGAATTCAAAAAGAATGGATTTCCAGAGAACGTTGATGTACTTAATATAAACTATCCATCAAAAATTACAGAGGATACAGCAATCAGGGTGGTACGCATGTCTCCTTTTATCTTTGAGGATTTTATAGAAGAGAATATTGATCCAAATGGAAGAAAGTATTACTGGATGGGCAATAGAATAAAGCCGGACAGTGATCATGATACAGATTACTATGCCCTTATGGAAGAAAATAATATAACGGTAACACCGCTTACCATTCATGGCAATGCTGTAAAGGATTTTAATTCCACAATTAAATTTGTTGATGCCGTCTCAAAGGCAATATACAGCGATGATGTTGTATACATGTAATGTTTATATTGCTGTTGCATATCCCTTTGAATGATTCAACTTGATGGGCTGGCAAGGAATTATGGACATGGCAAGATTGCGCTGGATTCTATCACGGAAACACTTGATAATGGAATTATATCTATTATTGGCAAAAATGGCGCAGGCAAGACTACATTGCTGAGGATTCTTTCAACGCAATTAAAGCCATCTTCAGGTGATGCCTATATAGACGGGATCAGTGTTTTTAAAAAACCAGAGCTTATCAGAAGCAAAATTGTAAGCATTCCTCAGGAGGCTGCCCCTATTGGAATTTTGACTGCATATGAACAGGTATTCATGTATCTTACTGCACGCGGATTTTCCTTTCATTCTGCAAAAGCTGAAGCAATCATGGCGCTTAAAAGAATTGGACTTGATGATTCAATGAATGTGCCAACTGATGAACTGTCAGGTGGCATGAAAAGAAAAATGTTTGTAGCCATGGCTCTTGCCTCCAATGCTGATACAGTTTTTCTGGATGAGCCAACTACCGGGCTCGATCCACTCTCCAGAATGGAGGCATGGTCGGCAATTAAGGAATTATCAGGAAATGTTCTTCTGACAACACATTATATGGAAGAGGCAACAGAATTGTCGTCAAAAATTTATATGATGGATTCCGGCCATATTATTGGTTCTGGAAGTGCAGAAGAACTTTTATTGCCATTGAAGGGCATGGTAAGAATAGAATCACGGGAAAAAATGGACCATTCTTACAGAATCGGCAATATGTATATATCGTACGTAGATGAAAATGACGTATCTAAATATAATGAAAAATATTTTTCTATTAAAAAGGTTTCAATAGAGGATTTATTTATTATTAAGGGTGTTTTCCTTGAATATTAGGTTTATCCTTTCCATGGCATGGTACTATGGCATAAAAACTGTAACAAGGGGACCTTCATACCTTATTGCATCACTTGCAACGCCATTAACTCTCCTCTTCCTTGTTTTTGTGCTCAGCCATGGCGCACTGGTAAAATTTGCAATTGTTGGAGGGTTGATTGCATTTGTTGGGTCTGTAGGCCTCTCCGGTGCAGGTGATTCTGCATTCTTCAGATTGCAGTTAAGAATCCAGGATCTCTATGTAGCAAGTGAAATATTGATATAATAACCAATAACATTAATAAGCACCAATGTATTATAATAATAGTAATGAAAGCAAATGAGGTTATGAATCTTCTCCGGATATCAAGAAAAACACTCCATGTCTATATATATAATGGCAAATTAAGGCACACCGTTAATCCAAATGGATATTATGATTACAATGACGAGGATGTCTATAAGCTCCTGAATAAGTCTGTTAAGAGAAAAACTGTTCTTTATGCTAGAGTCTCTACACCCAAACAGAAAAAGGACCTGGAAAACCAGATTGAACAGTTGAAACAGTGGTGCTTTATGAATGGATACACTATCAATTCAATATATTCAGACATTGCCCCTGGCACCTCATTCGGGAAGAGAAAGGGCTTCTTTGAAATGCTTGATGAAATTTTAGATTACAGGATAGACAGAATCATTTTAACCTACAAAGATAGATTAAGCAGAACAGGTTTTGACCTCTTCAAGCATCTGTTCGAAAAATTTGGTACTGAGATAGTTGTTATTTCAGATATTGGAAATGCCAAACTTGATTCAGAAGAAGTGTTTGAAGACATTGCTTCCATGCTTCACTTCTATTCAATGAAAATGTATTCAAAAAGAAGTAAGCATTCGATGGAGGTAGGATATGAAAGCGATAAGGACTGAACAGGTTTATTTGGGCGAAAATGCGGTTATTTCTAAGATGTGCCATTTTTCAAAGAATCTGTACAACCAGGTAAATTATATTTTGAGGCAGCAATTCATAAAACACGAAAAGCAGGCAAATTACTTTAATCTCGTAAAGAAATTTCAGGTCCCATCAGATAACAATGAATACAATAATTATCAGAAGCTCCCTGCACAGACAGGAGAATGGACCATAAAGAAGGCAAAAGAATCATGGAACTCATTCTTCAAGGCATATAAGACATATAAAAAACAACCTGCTCTATTCACAGGGAAGCCAGCCATTCCTAAATATAAATCTAAGAATGGCGAATTCATGCTCATATTCACGAATCAGCAATGCAGAATAGAAAATAACATATTGAAATTCCCGAAGAGTATCGGATTGGAGGTAAAAACAAGGTTAAAAGAAATAGATCTAAGAGAAGTACGTATAGTACCAATTGGAACTGGATATAATATAGAGATTGTGTATAGAATTGAAATTTCGAATATAGTAGCAGGGAACAATAATATAATGGGCATAGACATCGGTGTTGAGAATATCGCAGCTATTGCAGATAATATTTCTAAGCAGGGAATTATTATCAAGGGCGGTTTCTTGAAATCGATGAACCAGTACTTCAACAAAGAATATGCGCATTTGAAATCTATAAGTGACAGGCAGATCGGCAAGAAACTTACAGAACGTGAAAAGAAACTCTTCTTAAAAAGAAATAGAAAAATAAAGAATGCAATGCATACAGTTTCCCGCAGGATAATCGATTATGCCATATCAAAGAATATTGATACAATTGTTATAGGGCATATTGGTGGGTGGAAACAGTCTGTAAATATCGGGCACAGGAACAATCAGAACTTTGTTCAGATACCGTTTAACATGCTTATCGATCAGATAAAATACAAAGCTGAGGAACATGGAATTGACGTAATGATAATAGATGAAGCTTATACATCGAAATGTTCATTCCTTGATAATGAGAGCATAGAACATCATGATATATATGCTGGAAAAAGGATCAGGCGTGGGCTGTTCAAAACATCAAAGGGCATATTGATCAATGCAGATCTTAATGCTGCTTATAACATGATAAAAAAGGCATTCCCGGAATCATTCGAGGACGGGATAGAGGGTGTAGGGTTACACCCAGGAAGTTTAAGCATCGGACAGATGATAACTTCCAAAGGTGGATGTTAACATGGTTAACAGAAACCATAACCTCGCCTTTTGATTACATGGTTGCATTTACATTAGGCTATCTTGTTTTTGCCCTTCCAGGAATAGCATTATATATTTATCTTGGAACTGTTTACAATCTCTTTACTTTATACGATTCCCTCATGATGGTTATGATCATGGTCCTTCTGATAATATCTACAACCTCAATTTCATTCATAATTTCGGGCTCCATCAAGCATCTAAGAAATATATGGGGAATTACCGGTATACTTACAATAATTACAAGCATACTGCCGCCTACCTTTTATCCATATACTTACGTCCCAAAATTCTTTCTTTACATAATTGCGCTTTCTCCTACAACGCCTGCTGCGGTGCTTGCACAGGGGGCTTTTGGCATTTCTCCATATATGAATATCATGCTGTATGTGCTGATTATTGAAACAGCTGTTTATTTCATACTAGCCAGGCTGCTGGTAAAATGGCGTGAAAATTGATTATGATTTAATTAATTTTTTGGCCCAGCCAGTTAGGAAATGCTTAAATAAAGAGCTGGCAATATATGTATTATGATGGATGGCGTTAACATAGAACCTCTATTCGATGATTACGGCAGGCCTGTAAATAGCCTGAGGATACAGGTAAATGCAATCTGCAATTTCAACTGTATATTCTGCCATATGGAGGGAACAGAAAGAAGCATGCAATACATGACTCCTGAAAAGATAGAAGATGTTGTTATAGTTGCCGCCAGCCACGGCGTTAATAGAATAAAGTTTACAGGTGGTGAACCGCTGTTAAGGGAAGACATTATCGATATAATAAGAAGAACAAGAAAGCACATTACAGGAAATATATCGCTGACAACAAATGCTGTTGAACTTCCCAAACTTGCTTTTCAGTTAAAGGAAGCAGGGCTTGACAGGGTTAATATTTCAATGCATGCTATAGATGAACAGAACTTTAAGTTTATTACTGATACCCATAAGAATTTTCTTCCCATTGTCAAAAATGGAATAAAAGCAGCAAAAGCTGCAGGATTAACGCCAATTAAAATCAATTTTGTTTTAATGAAGGGCATAAATGAAAATGAAGTTGATAGCATGATTAAATTTTGTGCTGAGAATGGCTCCACCTTTCAACTTATAGAATATGAGGCCAGCAGGCAGAAAGAAAGCAGTGAAGAATACCAAAAATACCATATTCCACTGGATCAGATTGAGGCCAGAATCAGGGCCATTGCCATAAGCGAGGACCATAATTCACTCCATAACCGTGAAATATATACATTAAAGCTTCCGGAGGGCATGGTTAAAATTGAATTTGTAAAGCCCATGCGCAATAAAGATTTCTGCAACCACTGTACAAGGCTACGCCTGACAGCAGAAGGAAAATTGAAGACCTGCCTTCTGAGGGAAAATGATTATTTCGACATTATTGATAAATTGAACGATAAGAATGCCCTGGATAAAGTATACAGGAAAGCTGTGAGTGCAAGAAAGCCATACTGGAGATGAATGGATGGAAATAAAAATGCTATATTTTGCTCATGTGAGGGACATAACTGGAAAATCTGGAGAATTATTTGATTTAAACGGAAATACCCTGCAATCGCTTAAGATAAAAATTTTTGAAAAATATCCAAACTTGGAAAAAGAAAATAATTTATTGATAGCTGTCAATAATGAATATGTAAAAGAATGCAACCTTAAGGAAAATGATACAGTGGCTTTCTTTCCGCCTGTAAGTGGCGGATAATATACCCTAATTTTATAAATCAGATTCCTATTAAGCTATATGAATTTCAAGGGTTTGAACGCCTCATGGTTTCCTGTTGTTCTGGGCACATTATCCATTTCCCTGGCATTTTTTATTGATTATCTTGTATTCGGTTTTGCTGTACTTTTTAATATTGGCAAAATTGTCTTTTACATTGCATTTTCATTTTTTATAATAGTTTTTGCTTCATGGATTTACAGGTATATTCGTAATCCGATACTGGTAAAGCAGGATTATAATGACATAACAATGTTGAGTTTTACTGCCTTTTTAGGCGTGCTTTTTTATGCATTTTCATTTTTTTATATAGTATATGTGGGAATAGGCAGCTTCACAGCACATATATTGTTTTACCTGTTCATATTATTTTATGCTGCAGTATTATTGATTAATGTTTTGCTTAATTATAATTTATATACAAACAGGTACAGCTTTGATAAGATAAGCTATGCAAATCTTGTTCCGACAGTGGTTATGGCTTCGGGCATAATTTTAAGCTCGACCCTGTTAACGCCACCTGTTTCATCATATTTTACATTGGGCATGCTCCAGGCAATGTATTTTATGGCCATGGCAGCCTTTGGCATGTCATTTTTCCAGTTTCTTTTTATCGGCATTTCAGCATATATATCGCATATAAACGGAAGGGCAAATTACCTCCAATCTGTCCCTGCTGCCATGATACCGGTTGGAGCCTCAAGCATGCTCATCATCAACCTTCTTTTCATGCCGCAGTTTAATTATATAGGATTGTTTTATGTTGGCATATCAGAAGCCGTTGATGCTTCTATGATGTTCTGGGGCTTTGATGTCTTCTTATTTCTTGTATCTGGCTTCATTGCTCTTGCACATATGCGCAAACAGCAGTCCATGACCGTATGGGCATACGTATTTCCAATTGGGATTTCTATCTTTGCTGATTATATGCTCTATGCATCAACAAAACTTGCAATATTTTCAATGACAATTATTCTCTTTAATATAATATTGATAGTATTTTACATATATGCATGGATAAATACATTTAGGCTCAGTACATATAAATCAATTAAAAAATAATATATAATCCTTAAAGATAAAAGGTAAATGGAAAATAAGAAAATCAATTTCAGTGAATGGTATAATGAAATTATCGACCTTGCCGCCCTCAGTGATAAGCGTTATAGCATTAAAGGCATGAATGTATGGCTTCCCAACGGCTTAAAAATAATGCATTCAATTGATAGCCTTTTGAGAAAATATTCTGAAGATGATAATATACAGGAAGTCCAGTTTCCAGTTCTGATTTCAAGGGAGCAGCTTGAAGTTGAGTTTGAGCATGTAAAGGGCTTTGAAAATGAAATTTACTGGGTCACCAGAGGTGGAAAAAACATTCTTGATATTGATCTTGCACTGCGCCCTACAAGTGAGGCTGCAATGTATACAATGTTTCCATTATGGATACGTTCACATTCAGACCTTCCATTTAAAATATTTCAAATTGTTGGTGTTTACAGATATGAAACAAAGCATACAAGGTCATTTATAAGAGTTCGGGAAATACATTTTTATGAAGCACATACAGCACATATTAATTTCGACGATGCTGAGCACCAGATGGAAAATTACCTTGAATTTATGGATAAGCTTTCAAAAGACCTGTGCCTCAAATTTTCAATGGACATACGCCCTGACTGGGACAAATTTCCCGGTGCAATGTATTCTATTGCCTTTGATACTCCAATGCCCGGTTACAGGTCGCTCCAGATAGGGACAATTCATGAATATGGTGAAAACTTTGCCAGAAATTATAATATAAAATATTTAACAGAATCTGGTGAACTTAATTATGTTTCACAGACAACTTTTGGGCTAAGCGAAAGATTGCTGGCAGCAGTAATCGGCATACATGGCGATGATAAGGGGCTGG
Organism: Ferroplasma sp.; assembly: GCA_038729085.1. Lineage (GTDB taxonomy): Archaea > Thermoplasmatota > Thermoplasmata > Thermoplasmatales > Thermoplasmataceae > Ferroplasma. The sequence goes on from JAVYST010000003.1 coordinate 37,569, forward strand.
TTCTTCCATATAAACTGGCACCTGTCCAGGTGATAATAGTTCCAATTCCTGGTGAGAAATATAATGATATAATTATATATTCGCAAAAAATTTTGAAAACAATGCTTGATAAAAAAATAAGGGCGAAACTTGATGAAAGGGACTTTACTCCAGGTTATAAATTCAATGACTGGGAAATGAAGGGCGTTCCTGTAAGAATAGAAATAGGTAGCAGAGAGCTTGAAAATAATGCTGTAACAATTTCGCTGAGAACAGGAGGCAAGAAAGTGAAAGTGCCTTTAGAGGAATTAGATATAGAAAAATACCTTGAAACTGTAAATATGCATATTACAGAAAAAGCTACAGAATTTTTTAAAGCCAATACACAGTTTATAGATACAGCCAGTGACATCAAGATAGATAAAATGGTAATTGCTTACTGGTGCGGCTCCAGGCAATGCTCTGATAAAATTGAGGAAATTTCAGAAAAGGTTGCACTTGGCAGGATCAGGGGTGATGCAACAGAAGGCAAATGCATAATGTGCGGAAAGCCAGGCCATCTATCGGCCTTCTCGAGGACATATTGATGATTCGAGGGATATTTCTTGATATGGATGGCGTACTGACCGAGGAACGAAGCAGCTGGAATTATGTCCATAAAAGGCTTGGCATAGATAATTCCAGAAATTTTCAACTGTACCGTGAAAAGAAAATTTCATACAGTGATTTTTTCAGGCGCGATATTGCAAGCTGGCTTGATAAATATCCAGATATAACAGGGAGTGAAATAAAGAAAATACTTGATGAGATTCCAGAGATGCATGGCCTTGAACATTTTATGTCTTTTTTGCATTCCAAGCATATACTTGTATTTGTTGTATCCGGCGGAATTTCATGGCTTGCATCGCGTTTAAATGAAAAATATAATTTTGATGAAATATATGCAAATGAAATAATTACATATAAAGATAAAATTCAAATTAAAGGAAATATCTATGTTGAACCCGATCGAAAAAACATTCCAATAGAAAAATTAATGGATAAATATAATATAAATAAATTTGAAAGCATTGCAGTTGGTGATTCTGACTCTGATTATTCCATGTATGCAGCAACGGGCAATTTTATAGCATTCAACAGCCAGAGCGAGAAACTTAAAAGAATATCTATAGCAAATATAGATTCAGATATTTCAAAGGTTGCAGATTATATTAATTTAAATTAATTTCATCTGTTTCATTGTTTCCAGTGTTAAAACCGTTATGCCTGCTGCCCCTCTGACAAGATTGTTTCCCAGCACGATAAATCTAAGGTTTCCATTGCTGTAATTAAACCTTCCTACATGGACCTCCATGCCATTTGCCGTGTCTATAGAATTCTGGGGCCTGTCCTCCTCATCATGGACAACAATTGGGTTTTCAGGGGCATTATAAAGATTGGTGAATCTGCCAAGTGGCTTAAAATTTCTGAACTGTTGTTTTAAATCCTCAATATCAATTTTATCTTCCAGTTCTATATTCATTATGCCCATATGGCCTATCTTTACCGGGACACGGACTGATGTAACTGACATATTTACATTTCTGTTTATTATTCTATTTCTGTCAACAGTGCCGAGCATTTTAGAAATTTCCGCCGGGATCTTTTCCTCCTCGCCATGTATATATGGAATGATATTGTTCTCTATTGCCATATAGGATAAACCAGCAAAACCCGCTCCACTTACTGCCTGCATAGAGACAAGTGAAATTTTCTTATAATTGAACTGAAGTATTGTTTTAAGTGGCATTGCCATTATTGATGAGGTGCAGTTAGGATTTTTTACAAAAGATGTATCCTTTCCCTCCAGAATGTTAAGGTGATCATAGTTTAATTCAGGATTAATTAATGGTATATTGCTGTCCATCCTGTAAGGCGAGGCATTGGATATAACATTTATTCCATTTTTTATCAATTTTAATTCAATGCCTTCGGCAGACTCAGGCGTGAGTGCAGAAAGGACATAATCAACATCTCTGTGGTCATTCGGTGCAGTTGATACCATCTCCATATTTCCATATTTATCTGGAATGCCGCCAGGCTCCAGCCAGTGAACAGCATCCCTGTACTTTTTTCCTATTTTAGCATCTGATGCACTCAATTTTACGAGTTCTATATATGGATGGTTCTCAAGTATTTTTATCATTTTCTGGCCAACAATGCCGGTTGAACCTAAAAGTGAGACCCTTATTTTATCCATAATGGAGCCTCTTCGAGAAGTTTTTTGCTGCCAATAAATTCCTCGTCCAGCAACAATGAGATTGAAAGTGTATCCATGTGGTAGAGGCGCTGCCCTATTGCTTTTAATATATCCTTATTTAATTCTGGGTCTGATAGCCCGTGCCCTATGAAAACAAGCATATTTTTAGATTCCGATGTACCGTATGATGTTATTGCCACGCATTTAACTGAATTGAGCGTATTTCTTGTAATTTTTGTTTTGCCAGGTTCATAAAGCGATTCTATTGTTATATCGATGTTTTTCCCTACAGCAGGCGTAAATGTCTTATAGTTAAAGTTCTTTACACCAAAATGGGACATTTCCAGGACTTCTTCAATTGATATCTCTTTTATAGTTCTGGAATTTTTAAATATTTTTGGATCACATGACATTATGCCGGGCACATCTGTTATTATTCTCACATCAGCATTCAGAAGAGATCCAAGTATTATAGCAGTATAATCGCTGCCTCCTCTTCCAACTGTAGTAATAAGGCCATCAGCTGTTGCACCGTAAAAGCCAGGGACAACAGTAATATCGCCAAAATTTCTATATTTGATATTTTCATATGTTTTATTTTCAATATAAGACGCATTTCCAAAAATATTATCAGTGATTATAAGTGGTTCTATTATATATGATGCTGAAAAGCTATTGTCCCGCAAAAAGCCATATATTGAAACTGTGCTCATCTTTTCCCCATATGATATTATATGGTCCCGGAGGCCTATGCTTTCATTTTCATTTAAAAGCACAAACAATTCATCCCGAAATTTTAATAATTTTGATTTTACGTCATTCGATGGTGTGAATGTCTCAATATGCATATTATAAATATTTTCAATAATGCCTGTGTTTTTTGTTTCATAGGCTTCTATCAACATATTCGTTACATGCTTTAAAGCAGATGTAACAATAATGCAATTGTGGCAATCTATCAATTTTTGTTTGATAAGGTTTAAATCATCCTTATTTTTCAATATTGATCCACCTATCTTTACGACGTGCATTTTATCACTTGCGTATGTATGGCATGGTTATATAAAATATTTATGAAATAACAAAATATTGGAATGACTGATAGTAATTTTATATTCAATTGAATGCTTTTATCAAATATTTACAATCTTTTTAGAAATTCACCAGTAAAGAATTCAACTTTTAATAATTAAAGATGACATAAATTCCGAAAAATCCTCAACGTCATCTCCATGTGAAAGGCTGTTATAGCATAATGGGCAAATAGTTACAATTTTATCTGCTTTTTTCTTTAACTGCATATACCGTTCCTCCGCTATTTTTTGCCCGGTGGCAGGAAACAATAGCTCATCAGGGCCGCCACAACACATTGTATTTTTGCCATTTCTATCTGGCATTGATATATCTGCAACGCTTCCCAGCAGGCCAATTGCATTGTAATTATTATTATGCAAAGCCATATGGCACGGTTCCTGAACAGTAATTTTTCCATTATATTTTTTATATTTAAGATTGATTAGATCAGAATAATATACAATATTAATGTTAAAATTTTTGACAGCTTCCGGGTAATCATTTTTCAAAAGATCGTATGTATGCGGGTCCAGGGCTATAATTTGCTTTACGCCAAGGGCCTTAAACTTTGAATATACCTTTCTTGCATATGCTGTAAATTCCTTCTGGTACCCAAGGTCATGGAGAAACATGCCCGGGTATGGCTCATCAACACCTAAATAACCGAACTTTATTCCAGACTCCTTCAGCATAAAAACAATATTGCGCAGGTCCTTTTCCATTTTTTTTCTAATTCCTGAATCATAAAAATGCCTTGAAAGCTTTATCAGGGGAAGATGATATGAAAGAGAAATGGCAAGGCTGTTCACTGTTTCTTCAGAAATAAATTTTCTGATTTTATTGATAAATCTGGTATATGGCATAAGCTGATACATATCACCGGTAAGTATTATTGTTTCATTGCCATCAAATTTTATTCCATCTGCCCATAAAGCGGATTCGTATTTTAAGCCAAGAGGATTCTCATAAGCTATAATTGCTGATTTCACTATTTCAGCTATTGGATTTTTGCTTTTTGCCCTGTTTTCTGTAACCAGTTCCTTCATCAATTCGCTGACAATTCCTGCATTTACACCGGAAGGGCAGACATTGACACATGCATAACAGTCGAGGCATGAATAAAATGCATCGCTTACAGTAAGTGGTTCATCCATATGCTTTACAGTATAATCTGCTAATATGACACGGCCACGTGCACCAAATATTGAATCAAAGCCGGATGGCTCGAGAGTTGGGCATACACTTTCACAGAAACCACATTTTATGCATTTATCTGTTATCTTCTCTATGCTTTCAATCAGTTTCATAAAAAATTTTCCCCCTGTTCATTATATTTTCGGGATCAAAGGCTTTCTTTATCTTCTTCATAATTTCAAGTGTATAGAGGGAATCCTTTTTTCTATACTCCTCATACAGAAGTTTATTTTTTTCTGTCCCTATTCCATGTTCAGCTGATACACAGCCATGATGTGCAATTGCCACCTCTGCTATATGCATCTGCAATTTCTCCATTTTATTCCTGCCATCCACATTATTATTCATGAATATATTCGCATGTATATTTCCGTCACCTATATGTCCGAATAATGTTGCTTTCAAGCCATCATGCAGGATATGTTCCTGAATTTCTGCAAGTGCACCTGGCAGTTCACTGGATGGCACTATAACATCGCCGATCACGATCAATTGATCAGGATTCTCCCTCTGTTCAAGCAGTGATGCGTATGCACCCTTTCTTGCTGTATATATTTTATCCATCTTTATCGGATCTTTTATAGTTATAACATCCTTTGAAAATTTGCTCAATATATCATATGTTTTTTCTGCCTTCTTTTCAATTGAATCATGGTCGCTATCAACATCCACCATAAGCATAAATTTTGTGTATTTGGGAATTTCAATATCCATGGCAGCCTGGATAGAATTGATTGTAGGCAGATCCATAAATTCAGCCATTAATGGCGTTATTCCGCTGGATTTTATATTATCCATAGCAGTGCCCACAGTTTTAATGCTATCGAAGAAAGCAATGAGTTTTGCCGTTTCCACAGGCAGCGGTTCAATCTTCAGTATGGCCTTTGACACTATGCCAAGCGTCCCTTCACTTCCAACGATGAGTGCTGTAAGGTCGTAGCCAGCACTTCTTTTTAACGTGTATTCACCGGTGCTTATAACTGTTCCATCAGCTATGACAAATTCCGTGCCAAGCACCCATTCTTTAGTTGCCCCATATCTAACTGCCCTCAATCCTCCAGCATTTGTGGATATGGATCCGCCCACTGTTGCAGCACGTGAACTGGCAGGGTCAGGCGGATAAAAGAAAGCTTTAGCGCCAAGTTCCCTATTCAAATCATCAAGCCTGACACCCGGTTCGCATACGGCAAATCTGGAAGAAATGTTTATTTCAAGTATTCTATTCATATTCATTGTATTTATTATGACTCCTGGCTCACCGGAAACTGATGAACCGGTAAGGGATGTGCCACCACTCCTGGCCGTTACAGGCACTTTATTTTCGCTGCATATTCGCAAAATCTTTGATATGTCCTCTGTGTTTTTAGGCATGCATACCAGTACTGGAAGTTGCCCTCCAATATATGAGGCATCATATTTATATGGTATTTTTTCTTCCATCCTCGATAGAACATTTTCTCTGCCTATAGCCTTAACCAGCTTTGATTCAAGGCCTGATGTGGTATTCTGCATGATCAATGTAAATTAACTGCGTTTATAACATTTTCTATGAAGCAAAATTCCCTCTGAATTGATGGCAATAAATATTTCCTGTAGCAAGAATATAAAAGTTATTATATATTTTTTATATGCACTTTTATGGATGACACCTCTGTTGCCAGCTTCGTATATAAAAGCAATAATTTAAAGGGCATGTCTATGGTGTTTATTGCCTCAGCCAGCATATTTCTTGATGTCTGGGATTTAACTGCTTTTGGCTTTGTATTGACTTTTTTTAAACTTGAATTTGCACCGACCGGGCTTATACTGGCTTTTTCTGTTGCTGGAGCCAATATTGGTGCCATAGTAGGGGCAATACTTGGTGGTTATTTAACAGACAAATTTGGCAGGAGAAAGATGATGATATATAATATGATTATCTTTATAGCTGTAGCATTTTTGATTGCTGTATCAACCAATATATATGAATTTATTGGCTTCAGGCTGGTAATGGGTTTCTCTATTGGAAGTGATGTCGTTGCTGGATTCACATATATTTATGAATATATAAGCAGGATGCAAAGAACCCATTTTTATTCACTCTGGGCATACAGCTTTTCTGTAATTGCATTGATAGCAGTTGGGAGCGTATTTTTCCTGAACAGTGCAATTCATAATGATTCCGTGTGGCGATATATATTCGTAATTGGCGGTATTTTTGCAGCAATAATACTCATTGTAAGGACAAAACTTACAGAAACGCCTATATGGCTTTCAGAAAGGGGAAAGAATAAGGAAGCAAAAGAAGTGATCAAAAAAGTATATGGCGCGGATTTAGAAACATATATTGATACAAAGCCTGAACCTGTTAAAATAACAAATCTTATTAAACTCTTTAAGGCAAGGCTGAATAAAGAACTTGTATTTGCTTTCTCATTAAATGGAATTGTTGGCTTTATAGGCTGGGGCTTTGCATTTTATATCACATTCATGCTTGAGGAACTGCATCTTTATACTTTCGGCCAGATACTTTTGGCAGATGCTGCAATTTATTCTTTCGGATTTATTGGGGCTGTTATATCTCCAGTAATAGCAAGAAAAGCTGGCATATACAGGGCAGCTGTAATACCATCTATAATTGCATCTATTTCAATCTTTACCCTTTTCCTTGTTTTCAATAAAATCCTTCCAGAAGTGCTGGTGATTCCACTGGCTCTTCTGATAATATTTATGAACTATTCTGGCCCCATGGCATACAACGCAGTTTTAAACAGTTTTATACCAACAAAATTAAGAGGTGCTGGAAATGGATGGAACTATATGTTTAATAAAATTACTGAGGCAATAAGCGGTTTTACAGCTGCTGTTATCCTTTTAGATATTGGCCTGGCATACAATACAGCAATCCTTTTTGCAATTGTAACAATATTCACCATAATTGCTGTGTTTACTGGAAGATCAAAATACTTTAAAAAAGATCAGGTTTCTGATTTCCATGATTCGCCGCCTGCATAAATCTCTTTTTTCCATATAGGTGGTATAATTTTTATTTTGTCAATTATATAGTTGCAGGCTTTAAAGGCGTCCTGCCTGTGTTCAGCAGATACAGCAATGCCTATTGAATCTTCACCAAGATTCACTCTGCCGGTGCGCTGTATAACTGCTACCTTTATTATGCTGTATTTTTGAATGGCATCTCTTGCAATTTCGTCGATTTTTGCCAGTGCCATTTCATTATAAGCTTCATAATAAAGTGCTATAATGCCGGACTTTATACTTTCATCATGATCGCGGACAGTGCCTGAAAACGTAACTACGGCTCCCGAATTGGGAGTCTTTACATTATCAATCAATTCCTGTATTATTATGGGTTTTTCCTGAATCTTAATCATACATTAATTATCATTAAATTATATTAAAACTTATATGCCTGGCCTTTTGAATAAAATAATTGAATGGCATATAATTGTTGTGGGATAATTGATTTATTTTTTTTGTTTAGGCATAAATTTTCGTATTTGAGAGTGCATGATAAAATCTTCTCATATTGTTTCCTGCCCAAAGAAATATTTCAGTTTTTTTCAAACATAAAATAAATATATATTCAATGTGTTACAAAAATAAATAAAAAGTATTGGCAACTATAAATCAATTTTTAATCGATTTTCGGTCTTCAAGCTCAATAAATTCCCTTTTGTCTGGCCCGGTATATATGGCCCTTGGCCTTATAAGCCTCTCTTCTTCTTCTACATATTCAGTTATGTGCGCCAGCCATCCAAGAACCCTTGAAAACCCAAAGAGCGTTGTAAACATATAAATTGGAAATCCAATGGCATTGAATACTATTCCAGAGTAATAGTCAGTATTTGGATAAATTCCTTTGGAACCAAACTCTTTTACACCTAAATCTTCAAGCTTTTTTGCAATTTCAAACAGGTTTTTCTGTTCATCGTTCATATCCATGGTTTCTGCTATTCCCTTGAAAATTTTCATTCTTGGGTCATATGTTTTATAAACTCTGTGCCCGAACCCCATTAATCTTTTCTGTCCGCCTTTAATATTGGCGTTGAACCAGCTTTCCACATTTGATGTATTGCCAATATCAAGCAGCTGCCTGTATGCTGCCTCTGCTGCACCACCATGCAATGGCCCCTTCAATGCTGCTGTAGCGGCAGCAATGCATGAATACATATCAGAAAGTGTTGATGATGCTACAAGAGCTGCAGTTGTAGATGCAGGTACTTCATGGTCAACATATATAACGAGTGCAGCATTCATGGCATTTATCTTTGCACTGTTTACAGAATCAAAACAATTTCTTAAGAAAGCCTCTGCATAATCATATTTTTGGTCCGGGTTTTTCAATTCCATCCCCATTTTATGCCTGTATATATTTGATATAATTCCGAGGTTTTCTCCAAGTATTACAGGTACCTGTTTCCTGTCATTTTCCTTTCCCCAATTGTAATCCCCTGATGAAAGTGATGCATAAGCTGTTTCCATCATGGTAAGCGTATCTGATTCTCTTGGAAGTGCCTCTATCAATTCAAAAACATGATCAGGGAGTTTATAATGCAACTTGATCTCCTTTTTAAACTGTCCAAGCTCTATTGATGTTGGTAGCTCTCCATAAATCATAAGGTAACATACTTCCTCAAATGTTGTATGTTTAACAAGATCATTTATGTCGTAACCCCTGTATCTGAGCACACCTGCATTGCCGTCTATAAATGTTAACCCGGTGTATTTTATAAATACGTCTTCTAAACCTAAACTTACTGCCATATTTAATCACTTCCGAACCAGTCAGAATCTCTTACATTGGAAAGTTCCCTGATTGTATAGCTTTCCCTCAAAAGGTCCCTGGTTGATAATATCCCCGAAACCATGCCCTCAGTATTTTTTACAATCAGGTGCCTGATATTGTGTTTGCTCATTAAAACGGCTGCCTTTGTAATAAGAGCTGACTCATCAATGAAAATAAGATTATTTGTTGTGGCTATTGCCATTATTCTATCTGTTACCTTCTTTCCTTCGGCAATTGCCTTTATTATATCCCTTTCTGTTACAATTCCCTTTAATATGCTGGGTTCTCCAATAAGAAGAGAACCTTTGTTGGAATCATGCATTTTCTTTGCACCATCAATAATCGTACTCTGCTCACTGATGTATACTGGTTGTTTTTGCATAATATTTTTAATTTCCAGAGACATATATTTCTCATCGTTTGATTTAATTTAAACATTGTGTTGGGTAAAAAAATAGGGTAATTGGTGTTAATTTTCGGCAATTAATGAAACTAATTTTAAACCATTGCTATAAATTAGAAGTCTTAACATTCCTCAATAATTATCATAATTTAAAAGAATGCCATACTAAAAATGATAAATGGCCAACATCATTGAAGTTAATTGTATGTTTAAATGTTTTCAATATTATCTTTTTAAAGTATGAAATTATAATAAATATAGGATTACAAATCCTGAATGCATTGTGCCTTCCAAAATTGCTATTCCTGCAACTGGGCCATGACAAAAAAGATATTGCAGAATTGACAATGGAACAGAGCCTAGAAAATCAATCTCCTATATTAAGTAGGCTTTCTGCATCTTTTTACATAAATGCAATATAAATGTCCTATTTTAATTTTTAAAGTTTACTGTACCAGCATGATTTATGCTATGGCCTATGTTTACAAAACACACTTCAAATAAGGTTAAAATGCACAATAAATGTGAAATTGGCATTTTATTCTCCTGTTATGGCATGTTAATTTTGCGGCCTACATCTATTCAGTTTGCTTCCCATATGTATTAAACTTGGCTTATGTTTTTTCGAAAACATTTTTAATCTAACTATGCATACCCTCCTATGAAAGGCATTAACATTGTTGTTTCAGTGAAGCAGGTTCCAGATGCAGATGATTTGAGAATCGATCCGGTAACCAATAATTTGGTAAGAGAAGGTGTTCCAGCTATTATAAATCCCCCCGACCTGCATGCCATTGAAGAAGCGCTCCGCCTTAAAGAGAAGTATGGAGGCACAGTATCTATTGTCTCAATGGGCCCACCAAAAGGCGATATTACATTAAGAGAATCAGTTGCCATGGGAGCCGATAATGTTTTTCTTGTCACAGATGGTGCTATGGTAGGCTCAGATACATGGGCAACATCTTATACTCTATCTCAGGGCATAAAGAAAATTGGAATGCCTGATATTATATTATTTGGGAGGCGCGCACTGGATGGTGAAACACAACAGGTTGGCCCACAGACAGCAATGTGGCTGGGAATACCAGAAGTGGCATATAGCGACAAAATTATTGAAATCGATCTAGATAAAAACACAGCAAAATTGCAGAGGACAACTGAATTTGATACCGAGGTTGTTGAAGTTGGCATGCCATTTGTTGCAACCATCACTGAAAATTCAAATGTGCCGAGAGAGGCAACACTGGAGGGCATGATAAAATCTATGGCATATAACGTTACACGTTACTCTAAAACGGATATAGATGCAGACCCCAAAAAAATAGGGCTCGCAGCTTCACCAACAAAAGTTATTAAGGTGAGGCCGCCACCAAAAATGAGAAATCCGGAAATAATTAAAAATGAGGATTTGAACAAAACTGTCGATTTTCTTGTTGAAAAAATAAAGGAATCAGTAAAGGGAATGAAATCTATGGAATCTGGTTACGAAAAGCCAGAACCCGTTACAAAGGTTGATGATAGCATCTGGGTATACATTGACCATTTCGATGGCGAATTGAACAAAACATCACTGGAAATTCTTGGAGCTGCAAGGAGGGTTGCTGATTTAATGGATACTAAACTTGGTGCCATTATAATAGGTGAAAAGGATCAATCCCTTATAGAAACTTCATTTAATTATGGAGCAGATGAAGTATATTACTGCGAAGCAAAAAATGCAAAAAGGTATGATAATGATATCTACACAAAGGCCATGGAAATGATGATAAACAAATACAGGCCCAATTCAATATTCTATCCAGGCACATCCAACTCCAGAGAACTGGCATCAACAACTGCAATACATGTGAATACCGGCTTAATAGCAGATTGCATTATTTTCGACGTTGATGAAAAAGGCCAGCTTCAGGCTACAAGGCCAGATTTTGGTGGAAAAGAAACTTCCACGATTATATGCCCAAATAATAAACCTGTTATGGTCACTACCAGGGCAGGAGTCTTTTCAGCCCTTCCGGAAAGAAAATTTACCGGCAAGATTTATAAAGAATCAATTAAGGAAGCCAGCACAAGATTCAAAATTACAGATTATAAGAATATAGAAAAAACAAATGTTCTGGCAACCGCCCAGGTTGTTGTTGGTGCAGGAAGGGGATTTGTAAATAAGGACAATCTTAAAATGGCTGAGGAGCTGGCAAATAAGATTGGTGGAATACTTGGAATAAGCAAACCACTGGCAGATGCTGATTGGTACAGAAAGGACAGGCAGGTAGGCCAGACAGGGACAACAATACGGCCGAACCTGTATCTTGCACTGGGAATATCCGGTGCTATCCAGCATCTTGTGGGCATACAGGGATCTAAGCGCATAATTGCGATCAACAGTGATCCAGAAGCGCAGATATTTGAAAACTGTGATTACGGTGTGGTTGGGGATATCTTTGAGATAGTTCCAGAATTAATTAAAAAACTAGGTGATATAAATGCTTGAATATGATATTGTAGTAGTGGGTGCAGGCCCATCAGGATCGGCAGCAGCATTGAAGGCCGCATCGGAAGGCAAAAAAGTTCTGGTTATTGAGAGAGGCCCTGAACCTGGATCCAAAAATGTTTCTGGCGCAATGGTAAGGAAAAATTATATCACATCAATATTCGGGGAGGATATGCCATTTGAAAGAAATGTAGAAACGATAAAACTTTCATTATATAATAAAAATAAGCCAATAAATATAGATTTTCACCCAGAAGGGCTTGTTACTACAGGTCGCCTTAAATTTGACAAGTGGCTCTCTTCTGTAGCAGAGAAAGCTGGCGCAACAGTGATTCCAAAGACAACCGCATTAAAGCTCAACTGGGAAGGCGGTGTTGCAAAATCGCTGGCAACGGATAGAGGCGAAGTGGCAGCGAAATCATTTATACTTGCTGAAGGCGTAAATTCACTGGTATCAATGGAATCTGGAATAAAGGGAGACTGGACGCCGGAAAATTCAGTACAGGCAGTCAAGATGGTTTATTCAATTAAAAAAACAGATTTAAATGCCATGTTTGGACTTCCAGATGACAATACGGGCATGTCATGGAGAATGATAATGACCGATCCGCTGGTAGCAGGCTTCATGTACACATATAAGGATAGCCTTTCAGTTGGAATTGGATCGCCGATCAATGAGCTTGTGAAAAGAAAAATCAGGCCAGAAAAACTGCTTGATGACTTTTTAGAAACAACAGGAATTGCAGATAAAGTAAAGGGCAATTCTTTAAGGGAATACTCAGCTAAAATCATTCCAGAAGGGGGCTTCCCGGACATCAATGTTGCAAGGGGGAATGTTTATCTTTCTGGCGATGCAATTGGCCTTGTTGATCCCCTTTCATTTGATGGAATAACACCTGCTATAGCATCAGGAACCATAGCAGGCGAGGCTGCAGTGAATAATTATAGTCCAGAAATATACAGATATAACCTTATGAAAAATACGGAAATATCAAAGATAGCCAAAGAAAGGAAACTGGAATCGGACTTCATGTCTGGAGACAAAGCAGGCGAATATATAAGCATGGTTTCAGGGCTTCTTGAAGGATGGGCAGCTGGTGACCTCTTTGGAATAAGAAATACCCTGGTTGGAAATTATAAAAATGTAATACCCGACCTGCTGGGCTTTGTAATGAGGATGAGATAAATGAGAACAGAAGAAAAGTTGTATACATTAAGATATAAGAAAGATGACAAATCGCACCTGGTTATTGCTGATGATAATAAATGCCTTGAATGTGCAAAGGAGTATGGCGAGCCACAACCCTGTATATCCATATGCCCGGCAAATGTCTTTTCATGGCAGAACAATAAGATTGTAGTGGGCTATGAAAACTGTGTGGAATGTGGTGCTTCAAGAATAGCCTGCCCCTTCGAAAACATAATCTGGAACTACCCAAGGTACGGCAGGGGCATAGCACTGAGATATGCCTGAGAATTTTAATAGCTAAATATATAGCTGGAAAGGCCAGCTCTTTCTGGCAAACTTAATATTTTTTAATCTCATAGAGAAATATGGATGAACTGCATATTTTAAATGATGGCTCTTATGTGCTGGATTCCGGCGCATACTGTGGAATAGTTCCAAAAGCAATATGGTCAAGGTATTTTCACGATGAAAATAATAGAATAAGAATAGGGACAAATGTGCCACTTGCAACAATAAATGGAAAAAATTACATAATGGATGCAGGCATTGGCAATAATTTTGATGAGAAATTTCTGGGCATATTTAAACCTGAGAAATCCTCTGACATTGAGGAACAGATAAAAAATACCTATAATTTAAAAAGTATTGACAGTATAATAATATCGCATATGCATTTTGACCACTGCGGGCATTTATATTCTGGCAGCAATATATTCAAAGGCTCAAAAGTGGTTTTACAGGAAAAGGAATTAAAGGCCTTCAGGCAACCCAATGAATTCACCCGGGGAAGCTATATCAGGCAAAAAATACACGGAAAATTACATACATTGAATGGTTCTTATAAATTAAATGGCAATATAAATATAATATATACAGGAGGCCATACAGAAGGCCATCAGGCAATCATTTTTGAAATAAATTCTACCCGCTATCTTTATGGCGGCGACCTCTTTGCATCGCTTTTCCATTTAAAGCCATATTACATAACAGCCATTGATTCATATCCTATCACAACGTTAAAAATCAAGAAAAAATTGATAAATAAAGCTATTCGGGAACATATGCGAATTATACTGAATCATGATAATGAAAACACTGTAGGAGAAATATATGGAACTGTAGAAAAACCACAATTCAATAAGATAGATATGGATTTTTAATAATTTATTAATTCTTTGCTTTAGAATTCCATGGTTTCAGAATTCCGAATATTATAACCAGCATACCGGCAAAAAAGAAAAGGGATGAAATTTCAAAAAGCCTTGAATATGCAAGTTCTGTGTTGGATCTAAAAATATAAAGTATCAATCCATATATTAATGGTGAAAAGGCACTGCCTGTTTCTGTAGATATCAAAAAAATTGAAAGGTACTGCCCTGCCCTTCCGTGAGGCACCATAAAGCTCATGTATGATGTTACTACAGTATAATAGCTGCCGTAAGAGAGGCCAATTATGGCTCCAAATATTAAAAACTGGTAAAATGTATGTGTGAATGAAATTATTAAAATGCTTATTCCACTTAAAAATGGAAATATTGCTAACAATATTTCTCTGTTCAGTTTATCGGAAATAATGCCAATTACAATTGAAAATATTGCAGAAATGAAAAGAATAACAGTTCCAGATATTGCAATATATATTGGTGCATTGGCGATATGCAAATCATATTCAAAATAATAGTAATAAAAGAAAATTAATCCTGCACTGCCAATTGTTATGAATAAGTTTGCTACAGATACATACCTGAATTTTTTTGTGTGCTTTTTTCCAATCAGCAATGAAACAATTTTTCTAACGGAAAGCTCACCAGCAGGGATATAATCTTCCCTTCTGACCGTACCATAGGTCATTGCCGATGTGAATAATACAGTAAACAAAATAGCAAGGACGCCATAAAATAGAAGTTTTTCCCCAAGCAAGAGGCCTGAAAGCCCAAACCCAAGTGCGGAACCCATGAGAGTAAAGAAGCCATTGACGCCTGATGATTCTCCTCTCTGTTCCTCCGGTATAACGTCCCTGATTAATGGCTGATATGCCCCATAAGCTATATTAGACCCAATTTCTATCATAAAATAGACGCTTATTATGATTATTATGGAGGAATGATTAAATATGAATATTATGAGTGATATGATTGTGATAAATGACCCCATGGCGATCATGGGGCGCCTTCTCCCAATTACAGTGTGCAATCTGTCAGTTAATGTTCCCGAAATATAGTTGAATCCAAGGCCTGTAAGTATTCCAAAAAATGCAATCATGCCAAGTGCAAGAGATTGCAAATTCCTGGCAACAGCCAATCCAATTACATAGGGAAGAAAAAGTGATTCAAATGATATCCAGAGGTAATTATTTCCCAGATATGCCGAATTCATGCCAAAAATATACCTAAAGGATTTTTTGGAATACCTCTTCATTTTATATTTATATTTCAAAAGTTTATATACTTATGTTTAAGCATGAATATTTCCCAGCAATATTATAGCTTATCATGGTGAACCTTGAGAAAGAGAATAAAACCTGCGAAAAAGAATATGCCTGCTGTATAGAAAACCAGGCGGAAGCCTGTAGCATATGAATGTGACAGATATAATATCAGGCCATACATAAGTGGTGAAATTGATGATGCACCGCCAGTTGCCATGTTATAATAGCCCATGAATTTACCAGATTCCTTCAATGGAGACATATCGCTTGCAAGGGCATTTGAAACACTCATAAATACTCCGTATGATATTCCAATTATTGAACCAAGAATCAAAAAGTAATAAAATTTTTCAAATTCAGGAATAAGCACCATTGCAATTCCCCCCAGAAGTGAAACTACAATTAAAATTCCAGTCCTGCCGATTTTATCTGAAAGGGTCCCAACAACAAAGGATGCAAATGCAGATGTTGCCAGTACAACTATCCCTGCAATAGAAACATAATAGGCCGGGTTTGCAAAATGCATTATATATTTAAAGAAATAAAGTTCAAAAAATGACAGGCCAATAACAGCTGAAAATACCAGGAAACTGCCAATCAGAACATATATATAATCATGCATGCCACTTTTTAAATTAAACATGTCCATGAATAATTTCATTGCACCTTCCTTCTTCTGTGCTATTATATGGTCGGATTTTCTGATTGTCCCTGCTGTAAGCAATCCTGTTATCATCAGTGCAATGGCCATTAATATAAGAATATATTTGCTGTATTCGGTGTCTATTAAAAATCCTGTAATGCCATATCCCATAGCAGACCCAATAAGCCTGAATATTCCACCAATTCCTGTTCCCTCGCCACGTTCATCTTTTTCAAGTATATCAACATAGATCGGCTGGTAGGCTCCCACTGCAGTATTTGATGCTGTCTGTATTATAATGTATCCAATCAGGATCCCGGCAAGCGATATGCTCAATTCACGGTTAATAAATACAGAAATTGATGTTGCAATTGCTGCCACAACTATGTAAGGGCCACGCCTTCCCCATCCGAAATTATACCTGTCACTGACAGTTCCAATCAGCAAACCCACGAAAACGCCTATGGCTGTTCCCATGAAAGCAATAAGGCCAAGAAAAAGGCTGCTGCTATTATAAGTTAAAAGTTCCATTGGCAGTATATATGATTCATAAGAAATCCAGAGATAATTCGTGCCAAGATGAATACTGTTCATTCTTAACAGATAATTAAAAGATTTCTTTTTCATGGCCATTCAGGTTATATGCATCAAGCAAATAAAACCTTTATTGGCAGATAAATTGTGCAGGATTGGCTATGGCTCTGGCTGAGATAATAAATATAATTATTGGTGTATAAATATAATCTATATATTCAACCTTTTTATTAAGATATTATGGCTATAGATCCAGTATGTGGAATGAAGGGCAAGAATGATATTATAAGTGAATATAATGGAAAAAAATATTATTTTTGCAGAGAAAAATGCAAAGAGGAGTTTGAAAAAAATCCATTAAAATATGTGAGATAGGCTATGGCTGTAGACCCTGTATGTGGAATGTATGTTTCAGAGGATACAGAACTTTACAGTGATAAGGATGGAAAGCGTTATTATTTCTGCTCTAAGGGCTGCAAGGATAAATTTGACCAGCCTGAAAAGCAAACAGCATCTTTTCGGATAAAGCTTGCCGTTGCATGGTCTTTTTCCATACCTGTACTTTTGATAAATTACCTGCTTATTTTCCCATTAAAAGATTTTACAATGTTTATACTTGTGCTTCCGGTTCAGTTTTATTCCGGCATGGAATTTTACAGCGGCGCATATGAGGCAATTAAAAATAGAATGGGCAATATGGATCTGCTTATAACGCTGGGAACACTGACTGCATTTATCTTCTCAACTATCATTACATTCAATAGTTCATTATTTCCAGTTAAATATACCTATTTTGATGCCTCAGCGTTCATAATTACATTGATTCTCACAGGCAGTTATATTGAAAGCATGACAAAAAAGAAAGCAAATTCTGCTGCAAATGGCCTGCTTTCACTTTTGCCGGAGACAGTCCATATTTCACATGATGGAATCATAGAAGACATTCCAGCAGATAAAATGGTTCCCGGATCTATAATACTTGTCAGGCCTGGCGAAACAATTCCTGCTGATGGCGATGTTATTGGCGGTTCCTCTGAGGTTGATGAATCCATGATAACAGGAGAAAGTCTGCCAGTTACAAAAATAATAGGGGACCATGCTATTTCAGGCACAAAAAATATCGATGGAAATTTATACATAAAAGTTATGGGGGCAGGCAAGGATTCAACTGTAAGCAAAATATATTCAATGATCCAGATGGCCTCAATGGGAAGGGCAAAAATTCAGCGGCTGTCTGATATATTTTCATCATATTTTGTTCCTGTAGTACTTGCAGCAGCGGCCTCATCATCACTTTTCTGGTATTTTTACCTCAGGTCTGTGAATAATCCATTATATGCAATAATAGCAATCCTTGTCTTTGTTTCAGTTGTTGTGGTGGCATGCCCATGTGCTATAGGCCTTGCTGCCCCAATCACACTTTTGATTTCATCCAATGAATCCTCAAGAAATGGCATTCTTATTAAGAATTCAAGTTCGCTTGATAGGTTATCAAAGATCAATATGGTCATATTCGATAAAACAGGAACACTGACATCAGGCGAACCAGAAATCCATGAAAAGAGCTTAACAGGCAACAAAAAATTCGCAAATTCCCTCCTCTATTCAATGGAAATCAATTCAAACCATCCAGTTGCAAGGGCTATTATCAAATATTTATACGGAAAGGAATATGATACTTTTAAAATAGATAATTTTAAGGAGATTCCAGGTTATGGAGTAACCGGATTATACGATGGCAAAAGTGTGGAGGTCAGAAGAAATCTCAGCCATATATCATTATTTTTTGGCAATGAAGAGTTAGAATCCCTGGATATCATTTATGGAATAAGGGAAAATACTGCTAATGATATCAAAAATCTTAATGCGCATGGAATCATGGCAATAATTGTAACAGGCGATACAGAGGAGAATACCATTAACATAGCAAAAGAACTGGGCATAAAGGATTACTACTGCAACATAAAGCCCGAAGGAAAGGCAAATATTGTTAAAAAGGAACAGGCCGATGGCAAATTTGTAATGTTTGTTGGCGATGGCATTAATGATACGGTGGCCATGGAAACTGCTGATGTTGGTGTTGCAATGTCATCTGGTTCAGATATAGCCCGGGAAAGCGGCGATATAATCCTTTTAAACAATGATTTAAGAAACGTGCTTAACATGATTATAATCGGCAAATATACTATAAGTAAAATAAAGCAAAATATTGGATGGGCAATTGGCTATAATTCGGCTTTAATACCAATTGCTGCAGGCGTTCTTGTACCACTTCTTGGCCTTGGCATATATTATGTACTGCCCATATTCGCTGCACTTGCAATGGGTTTCAGTTCCACAACTGTTGTCCTGAATTCCCTCAGGATGCGGGGGCATATCCATAGAAGCATGGTTGTGTAAGATGCATGGCAAGATTTTAATACATTTTATTGATATAAACTTATGGAAGTAAAAATTTCTGGTTTTGCCAGTGAGGGCAATATACCTTCGAAGTATACATGCGATGGTGACAATGCCTCACCGGGAATAGAGATTAAAGATGAAAATAAGACTGGTTTTTATGCAATAGTTTTGAACGATCCTGATGCACCATCCGGGCTTTTCACCCACTGGATTATCTATAATTTACCGGCAGGAAACAATGCAATAAAAGGAGGCCAGAAGCGCCTTGAGGTCACAGGCGATGGATATTACCAGGGAATCAACGATTTCAAAAAAATAGGATATGATGGCCCCTGCCCTCCTTCAGGGGTACACAGATACTTTTTCATGGTTTACAGATTATCTGAGCCTGTTAATAAAAAAGCTATCAGGCCGGATGAAATATATAAACTTCTTAAAGGCAAAAAAGCAGAATTCAGTATTTATGCGCTCTATAAAAGAGTCCGGATTTAAGCCAGATAACATTCCAGGGCATCAAGCAACCGGGAATATGCAATTTCGAAATCAGGCTGTGTTGTGCATACTCTGAGATATGGGCCACGCAAGCCGAAGAATTTTGCTGGAACTGCTATAATTCCTTCTTCAGCAAGGGCTTCAGATAATTTATCCGATGCCATGTCTGTATAGCTTGAATAATCAACGAATGAAACTGGAATCTTTAGAGGCTCTATATTGTTGTAAAATTTAAGTTTCTTTTTCTGGCCCACCAAAATTTTGTGGTTTTTATCCATAACATGTTTTACATTTTTTATGAGTGCATCATGATTTTTGAGTATTTTATATCCAATTGAAATGTTGATAGGCGACACATCCTCTGTGATCAGCCCCTTAAAACCTTCAAGTTTAATAGCATCAGCACTTTCTGGTGCAACTATATAGCCAAGCCTCAGGTCGCCGCATCCATATAATTTTGTGAATGTATTTACAATAAACCCATTATCGTATGAATAATGGTCTAGGCTATCTGTGAATTCCATGAATGTTTCGTCTATTATATTTGCCTTTGATTCTGGTATTTTTTGCATAGTTCCTGTTGGATTATTTGGATTGCTTCCTACAAATATATCATTGCCACTGTTAAATCCTATTATTTCTGGAGTTTTATAAATCATTTCATATTCAGGATAGTTTGCATGAAATGATTTATATTTTTCGCGGAGATGGAACAGTACCATTGAAAATGCTTCAGTTGCACCATGTGTTATGACAATTCTATTGCTTTTAACACCATGCAGTGATGCTATTTCATCCTTTAAGGTGTTTTCACTGACCAGTTCATAATTTTTAAAATATTCCCTTAAATTAACAATTCCAGACATGCCACTGTGGCTCAGTTCATATTTTCCACTGTGCCTGTTTAACCAGTTTATTGTTTCGCATTCCATTAATGGTAATGGTATAAACGCTATTTTATTTTTGTTATATTGGAGATCTCCATTATATGAATAAAATAAAATGTTTTCAGATGAAATTTAAACATTGACTGATAAATAATATAGCTTCTATAAAACTCTTTTTAAATAACATCATTGCATCAATATATATGGCCAAATCATATTATCTTATTTTTGCGGGCATTGCAGGTTTTATATCAGCAATTTTTGAGGCTATAATGTTTTACCTCTTTGATATGGTGGCTAACCTGCCTTCAGGATACCAGTTTACGGCTATAGGGCAGCGTGTTTTGGGAATATCAGGTGCATACGGCCAGTTTTATGGGCTGCTTCTGCACTTTATGGTAGGAACTGTAGTAGCACTTGTGGCATCAATTATAGCATTTTATATAAAACCGTTAAATATAATAAATAAAGAAAAGGGCTTGCTTATCGGCATTCTTGCAGGCTTCCTGATATTGATGGTTTTCAGCCTGCCTGTTAATATCCTGATTCTGCATCTCTATGTTTATGAAAAATATGAACTGGTTTCAACGGATTTTTATTATTCTATGCATATATTTTATGGTGCCGTATGGGGATTATTCCTCGGCCTCTTTATCAAAAAATATCATTAAATCTGTAAAAGATTTTACATATTTGTGAAGTCAAATACAATTATAATCGAATAGTTATATTTATATTTAAGTAAAATATAGACTAATAATGGATATCA
Organism: Ferroplasma sp.; assembly: GCA_038729085.1. Lineage (GTDB taxonomy): Archaea > Thermoplasmatota > Thermoplasmata > Thermoplasmatales > Thermoplasmataceae > Ferroplasma. The sequence goes on from JAVYST010000003.1 coordinate 59,077, forward strand.
CTGAAAAAATAGCAGGTGAAATTACAATTTCAAATACACCTGGAATAACAATTAAAAAATGGCGTGAAGAATTCGGAATATCACAGATGGAATTATCAAAATATATGTCTATTTCTCCATCAGTTATAAGTGATTATGAATCAGGACGCCGAAAATCTCCTGGTGCAGGTTCAATCAGAAAGATAGTTGAAGCATTTGTAAGCATTGATGAAAGCCGTGGAGGGCATCTTATAAGGCGTTATAACAGTGGAATACCATCAGACGCACTTCTGGATATAAAGGATTATGACCACGATATTGACCTTCATTATATCATGTCTAAAATCAAAGGCACTTCATGCTCAGGGGCAGACCTGAAAAGGAATATAAGGGGCTATACCATGATAGACGGCATAAAAGCAATTTTAAAATTTTCCTATACAGAATACACAAAACTTTATGGATGGTCAAGCCAGCGAATAATTTTTATCACAGATGTTTCATTTGGCAGGAGCCCTATGATTGCAATTCGCGCACATCCACTGAAGCCAGCAGCTGTTGTTTACATTAAACCGGGAAATGTGGATGAACTGGCAATAAAATTATCGGAAATTGAGAACATACCGCTTATCAGGACTGATATGGATCATCTTTCGATTTCAGATACAATGAATAAATTACGTTGAAAAAATCTTATCTAAATACCAATCTACATTAAATGGCATGAGATCTTTGAGTTCCTGGCCTGTCCCGATAAAAATTATCGGCTTATTGATCTGCGATGATATGGTAATGATAGAACCTCCTTTTGCATCAGTATCAAGCTTGGTTAAAATTATTGCATCATAATTTATTTCACTTGAGAATGTTTTTGCCTGTTCAATAACATCCTGGCCTATCATCGCATCAAGCACCAGTATTGTAAGGTCTGGCTTTGCCACACGTTTAATCTTTTTCATTTCATCAAGAAGGTTTTTGTTTGTCTGCATTCTTCCTGCTGAGTCAATTATTACAAAATCAATGCCCCTTGCTCTGGCATGGTCAATTGCATCGAAAGCTACTGAGGCAGGATCACTACGGAAATTGTGCTTTATCAATTCAACGCCGGCCTTATCAGCTATTATATTAATCTGTTCTATTGCACCTGCCCTGAATGTATCTGATGCAGAAATAACAACCTTTTTTCCATTTTCCTTTAAATAATAGGCAAGTTTCCCTATTGTTGTTGTTTTTCCTGTTCCATTTATGCCTAAAAATAAAATCACATAGGGTTTTTTATCAACGGACAGCAAATCAATGGAGTTTCTATTATTATCCGTTATAATATCCTTTATAACGCTGCGAAGCTCGACCTGTACAGTATTATAATCAACTTTCCTTTTGATCTTTCCAAGATTCGATGTTAGCTTTTCTGTAATTTCTTCAACAGTATCATAATTAACATCGGATTCAAGAAGGCTCTCTTCAATTTTTGATTCCAGTTCCTTTTTTTTAATGATGTTTTCTTTCTGTGTTTCCTCTTTTTCTATAGAAGAAGCTTTCATATTCTGATCTGGTTTTTCATTATCCTCATTTTTGAAGATTCCTGAAAATTTTTTCTTTAATTTATCAAACATTATTGATTTCCTTCCTGGGATCGCTGGATTGAATATACGAGTGCATCATAATTATTCTGTGCTGTTTCCCTCTGGCGTATCAGGGCAGTATATGTATCACTGAGGCTTTTAACGTTGTCTTCTATCCTTTTTATTGTGTCTTCTTTCTTTTCCTCAATATATACGCTGGATCCAACAGGAACAATTACCCTGTCTGTATTTAAGGTAGCATTTGCGAATAACCCCGATCCGATAGATATTTTTGTATCGGGCGAATTTTTATAATCATTATCCTTCAGCAAGGACAACGTGTCATTCGCCTCTTCAATTGTTTTTATCAGCATGCTGCTTCTCGAATTTATACTGTCTATCAAATTCTTTAAATAATCTAATTGTTGCATTATTTCATTTTCATCTGCCATTCAATTACCTCCAAATATTTTCTTGCTTTCAATCAATGAGTCTATTACTGGTATAGAATCACCGGATAAATAATTTATCAGCGCCCCGCCACCTGTAGATATATAGCCCATATCATTTTTAAGCCCAAAATTATTGATGGCATTTATTGTATGGCCACCACCAACAATCTTTTTTGCACCAGATGCTGCTATATAATTGAAAATCTCCCTTGTTCCTATGGAATATTCTCCAATTTCATACATCCCCATAGGGCCATTGAGAAATATGCTTCCAGCATTTTTTATAATCGATGAGAATTTGTTGACAGTTTTCATGCCGATATCAGCAAGCAATTCATCTGATGGAACTTTATCGGATATGCCAATCAATCGCTGAGATGGATTTAAAATAAAATCTTCTGGAAGAATTATATGTTCTTTATACCTGCTTAAAATGTCGCTGCAATCGGCAAGAAGTGTTTCATACTGCCTGTTTTGTTTTATTATAAATTCTTTATTGCGTTTCCCGATGTCAAATCCTGAAGCCCAGAGGAATATATTTCCGGCCACTCCTCCTAAAATAATATCATCAACAATATTTTTTTCCATAAAAAGCTTTGATGACTTAATAGCATCAGATATTTTAGCCCCACCAAGAACTGCAATTTTTGGCTTTAATTCGGACATCTTAAATTCATCTATATGTTTAATTTCACTTTCCATAAGCCTTCCAGCAATATTTGGGGCAATATGCTTAAATCCTGTCAATGTTGTTTGCGGCCTGTGGACAGTTGCAAATGCATCTATTATATAATAATCAAAAAGGCCCGAAAGTGCTTTCACAATATTTGTATTTGCCATGGTCTCATCATCAAATTTAATGGCAACTTCTTCACTGTAAAATCTTGAATTTTCAAGCATTAAGATATCGCCATTTTTCATGCTGCTTATTTCCTTTTTTACCTGTGAGCCAAAGAGCGCATCAATAAATTTAACATTCCTTCCTATTATTTTGGAAAGCCTATCAGAATGCAATCTTAAGCCAGTAAAATCGTTGTCGCCAGGCCGGCCCTGGTGCGAGACGATTACCACTTTTGAATTTTCAAGTTCCTGAATAGTATCAAGATAAAAGTGGAATCTTGTGTCATCCAGTATTTCCCCGCTTACGGGATTCATTGGTGAATTGATATCAATTCTTAAATAAACAGTTTTGCCACTGAAACTAAAATCATCCATAGTATAGAATGGAAACGAAGCCATGCATCTTAATTCATAAGTTATATAATATTATTTTTTAATTCTGGAAAAAAATACTTTAATTCTATAAATAATATTTTTATACTCTACAATATTGTGTATATATGTATATCCCTGAGGAGTTTAAAATTGAAGATATAAAAGTTATAAAGGATTTCATTAATAATAACAATTTCGGCATTCTTTTAAGCATTTATAAAAATAAAATTTATAATACGCAGATACCGCTGCTTCTCCAGGAAAATGATGGGCAATTAATACTTTCCGGCCATATGGCAAGGGCCAATATGCAATGGTATTATTCAAAGAATGGCCCCGTAGCTGTTCTTTTTACCGGCCCCCACCATTATATTTCGCCTCTTTACTACAAGGATAAGGATTCTGTCCCTACATGGGATTATATGACTGTTAGAATTGACGGCATTCTTGAGTTGCTCGATGAAGAGGATACCAGAAAACTCTTGCTCGATCTTTCTACTTATTTCGATAAAAACTGGGCAGGGCAGGGAAATGATAAGCGAGAATATTATAACAAAATGGTATTGCAGATAGTTGCTTTTAAAATACGGATCACTGAAATAAATGGAAAATTCAAGCTAAGCCAGAACAGGCCGGAGGATATTGGCAATATTTCAATGAATTTAGAAAAGCTTGGGGATGAGGATGCGCTGGCAATCGCAAAATATATGAAAAAATAAGTATTTATATTATTTTTTAATAGGAGTTCAAGGGTTTGTGGGGTAGCCTGGTATCCTTCCAGCTTCGGGAGTTGGAGACTCCGGTCCAAATCCGGGCAGACCCATTTATCTCCATAATCAAGTCCTGCTAATTTTTGCCATTTTTGGCGGATCCTTTATATACTTGAGAACTGACCTTTGTGTTTCTTCTTCGATTCCAGCTCTATTAGAAATTTTGAAAGAGTATCTCGTATTGGAGCTGTGTAATTAGGATCTGAGAGATTTCTCCAAGGAAGAAACTATATATAAGGTTTATTGCATCAGCATCAAATGTGCAGAGTATCTTGAACGGCTTCTTGGAATGCTCGTTGGCATTTGCAGCACTATCACTTATAAGTTGTGCTGTAGCGTCTTCTAAAACCATTTCAATGCTACCATGATTTCTTTCATCTCCTTCTCTGTAATCGTTGGTTGAAGCCTTGATGCTTGTGACTCTAAAAATCTGAACAATTCACGCCGCCAGTTGTATACTTGTTTACCTGTATACTTTCTCAGCACTTCCAGTAGCGGTGATGTCGTTTGCCGCCATAAATGGATAATTCTTGAAATATATTTGAATTTCAGTTATATGATTAAATGGGAATGAGTGCTGGTGTATTCCAAGATTTTCTCCGGAAGCTGTTTCATATCTTTTTTCTGTTCTCATCCAAAAAAAATAGTGTTCTATCCAGTGGTTTGCCACTCCTATCTACGCAGCCATACTTTTTTCGTCTTCTCAAATTATATAGATTAAAGGATCTGGGAGTCTTCGTTCGAAGCTGCTTTTCTTATCAGCTGAAAAGCAATATACTCTGTAGAATATTGGCTTGGCCAGATTCTCCAGGACGTGCTTGAAAAGTTCGTCAGGCTTCCAGGATTGAGCTGTATATACGTGAGACACGTGCGGGTTGGCAATCCATTTAATCAGATCGAGTACGTGTTAGAACAATAGCAGGGACTTGCAGAGATTATAAATGGATGATGCCTTATGACCTTTTTCTTCTTCAACAACCGCGAAGCATACGTGGTATATTTTTCAAGGAGAGGTTTTCTCATAACCCCAGCTGCTTACGATTACATATCCTCTGCTATCGTCAAGGATTATACGCCTCCTCAATGACAGTTGAATATGCCCAAAAACAGGGGTTATCAATCTTAAAGAGGTTTTCACCGTTAATCTCAGATAATGTCCAAACCAGACCGGATGATTGATTTCCAAAGGCGTCCCCGTGTCTCAGGTGCGTGAAGGACAGTAAATCAAAATGATAAGTGGGAATATAAATAAAAAAAAGGAAGATGAATAAAATGAACACTAATAGTTTAATAATCCGTAAGAGTAAGTGGTATTCCGTACTCATCGATCATCCTATCTGCAATGAGAATTACCTTATATTTTTGGATTTCAATATTTCTCATGTAATGAAATGTACTAGCATGAAACCCGAGCAACACATGAGCCAGATGACTATGACGGATTGCTTATTCGGCATGGGTATAATATTCTATGGAAAGAATAGCAGGAGTCGCAATAAATTACCTGGATAAGATCAACAGGGAAACAGGTACAGGCGATAAATAACATGTAATGCAATCTTTCAAATCCTGATTATATTTGGAATTTGCTTAAGAGCATATGTTTTGGCTTCAACTAGCTCGTCTTTGAGGGCACATTACTTCTTCTTTTTCATTATTACCAATGCTGAGCCAATTGCAACAACTGCTACAACAACACCTATGATTGCATATAATTCAATGTTTGATTTTGGAGGAGTGGATTTCGGAGGGGCGGATTCCTGGTTGAAGACGTATGCTATTGCGCCAACAACACCTCCTGTACCCGAATTAGCACTTGTATCCATAGTTGAGTTTATGGTAACACTGTATTTACCAGATGACATATTTCCAGCATAAGCTGCAGCTGAAGCGTTAACTTGATCAAGGTGCTCACTATAAGAGAAGTCATAGAGATTATGTAACGAACCAGGGCCAGAAGTTATGTTTATAGACCCACTGCCTCCGGCGGCGATCATTATTAACACCAATGTCGAGGATGATACATTGAATCTTAAATTGACTGATAGAGTAGAATTGAAACTCCGCACAGATGCGGTATACATCTTATAATTTAAGAATCCGCTTACCCCGACTCCTGATATTTGATAAGTAGTATGATCTGGATTTGAATAGTTCCCCACATTGTCATTCTGATTGCCAATAGAAAGTATTGTATTATTAGGATTATATCCCAAATCATTGGGATTTACATGCATAATGAAATCACTTTTCCAAGATGTCGAGGTTATATTAGTTGCAGACGTGCTGGCTGAAAAGAAGTACTGTTGTGATCCTATGGGGAGGGTGAGACTTTCGCTACGGTTATGTCCAAAACTTTCTATTGTAGGGTCTGACGTTCCCACGGCATTGGTCTGAGCAAAAGGCGTAATATTGCCTTTTACCAACCCATTAAAAGAAGGTGCAACAACATTATGTCCTTCAGCTACTGTCAGCGATGTTCCAAGAAATATAATTATAACAAACAAAACAAATATTTTCAATTCCAATTTTCTCATATAAAAAAGATATACATATAATATATATAAATGTTTCGATAATTGTTATAAGAGTCCGGGCGTATAAGGTTAAACATATTTGGGCCTGAATGAAAATTTTCCATTTTTTCACTTTGTTTCAAACATGTAATAGACTCTGGAGAAATTCCTTGCACCATATTTGATATTTGATCCACCAGATACTTTTTTGTATGCAACGATTGGTTTTACTGCTTTCTCTGGCCTGTTTTTTGTAGATTCGACATCCCTGTTTATTACGAACCTGAAAAGATCATCTCCTTCCTTTTCAGTAAATTACGTGCAAAATCTGTACATTTTTAAACTTGTATGACACGGCAATGCTGAGGAAGTTTATCTTCCTCATTTAGAATTTAGATTCATACATATTGCAAGACTTTGAGAGAAAGATGTGCAGGTTATCGTATCTTTACTTGCACGATCTATTGGCTAAATCCTATCACGGTTTCTACATGACTCTTTGACTCAACTTCCTGCTTCTTGATCTCTGTGAATAGAACATCTCGGATGAACTCATAGATTGAATTCCAGAATTACTTTTCTTCTATATCCGTTTTATCTGAACCAATGTAGGTTTTTCCCTTTTCTCCAAAATGTCTCAGTACACCTAACACCTTTGTGCAATTAATCTTTTTGATGTTTAATTATAGTAAGACATATTCTAAATATCTCAAGATATTTAAAAATTGATATATTTGAACGAAACTAAGTAAATAATGCTGAAAGCAATTAATGAGCCGGAGGCAAAGATAGAGAAAATGACTAAGAAGGGAGAACACAGGCTTAGACAGGAATTCATACTTGATTCTATAAGAAAAGCAATTGGAAAGCGGATAGGATAATGTCTTCCTCACCAGCATCTATTAAATTGGAACTGTGGAATGAAGAAAAATAGAATCAGGAATAGTTGGAGTTAGAATAATCCTGTTTATTGATAAGCGGAAGAGATGAGCAATGTCTATACGATTATTGCAAGTGCGGAATCAGTAGTGTATAAGGGATTTATGTTTATAAATGTAAGAAACCATAAAGTTATAATAAATTCTATCGCCTGTGATGAAGAACGCGTTAACCCTTTTCGAAGGTTCTCCAATTCATTCTAAAATATCAAGGTTCATCAAGAAATTGTCAGAAAATGAATGGAAAAAAGAGAACAATCATAGCTTGGGGTTTATCGTTGAGTCTATATTTCTTGGGGATTGGGAGATTCTTTGATGATGCAATAAATGCAGTTAAGCCTGAATATGGGCTTCAGACACTTGAATCAAAAGTGTATTTTTACAATGAATTCAATAAATTGAAGGAAAGTAATTATGCAACTTACTTGCTCAAGTCCATAAATGCATCCTGGCGGACCCATAATATATTAAGCTTAAAAATTATTGATAAATTATACTATTATATTACAGATAAAAAATGCTGATGCAATCTCACATTTAAGGAGTATACTGCTTATTTAAAAATAAGGCAATTTCAATTTTGCATTCTATAGGCATCCTTTTCAACACAGATAAAACAAAGCCTTATCTATATTATTTTACTTATAATATATGCATGAAGGCAAAAGAATAATAGTGAAGGAAGGAAATAGCTATGCTGAGTTCTCCAGTATAGGTGCCTACTTAATAAAACTTGTATTGAACGGTGTTGAAATTATACGGAAAAGCAATGATGGAATAAGTACACATGGTGGTGCTGCAGTACTGATTCCATTTGGAAACAGAATCAGGAATGCTGAATATACGTATAATGGAAAAAAATATTTACTGCCAAAAAATGATGGAAAGAACAGTATACACGGACTGGTCCGGGACATAAATTTTGATTATGAAACAGAAAATACACAGGCTATATTTACAA
>JAVYST010000004.1:0-30671 GCA_038729085.1 Ferroplasma sp.
TAATTTTATTTATGCTTGTTCCTTTTTTCAAGTTCATTCATTATATCTTCAAGCCTTATATTATTATAAGAAAGGTAAACCAGAAGATGATAGAAAAGGTCAGCAGTTTCATATACAATTCTATCTTTTCCCTGTGCAAGTATTGTTTCCACAGCTTCCTCACCAACTTTCTTTTTTATATTTTCCTCTCCTGATTCAAACAGTTCAGTTGTATATGAGTCTTTTCTTGGCTCATTTTTTGTTTTATAAATCAAATCCTGGAGATTTAACAGTACCTCAAGAGAGTAGTCTATATTGCCCTGGGCAGGCTCTGTATCAATTTCCCGGAAACAGCTTCTTGTTCCAAGATGGCATGCACTTCCCTTCTGTATAACTTTAATTAATAATGCATCCCCATCGCAATCCAGCATTATTTTCTTTATAAGCTGAGTGTTGCCACTTACCTCGCCCTTCATTCTTATTCTCTTTTTGCTTCTTGAATAATAATGGACAAAGCCTGTATCAATACTCTTTTCAAAGGCTTCTTCATTCATGTATCCTAAAGTCAATACTTCCCCATTTTTAAAATCCTGTATTACAACAGGAATTATTTCACCTGATTTCAAATTAAATTCTGACATTTACACCGTTCTCCTTTAAGTATAATTTTATTTCATTTACACTATAAATCTTTTCGTGGAAAATAGATGCTGCAAGAGCAGCATCAGCACCGCTATTGAAAACTTTCAAAAAATCTTCAGGCTTCCCTGCTCCACCGGAAGCAATTACCGGAATATTCACTGCATTTGAAACAATGCCCGTTATTTCTGTGTCATATCCTTTACGTGTGCCATCTGTATTTATTGATGTTAAAAGCAGTTCGCCAGCTCCAAGTTCCTCAGCTTTTTTCGCCCATTCAACTGTGCCAATGCTAGTTGCTTTCTTGCCACCGTGTGTATATACATAATATTTGCCTTCAATTTTTTGTGTATCTATTGCAATTACTGTATTCGCTGACCCAATTCTATCAGATATTTCATGAATTATACCAGGATGCTCAACAGCATACGTATTGACAAATATTTTATCTGCACCATTTCGTATCACTGTGACCATGTCATCCACAGAATTGAAGCCGCCGCCAACAGTAAATGGAATATAGATTTCTGACGCTATTTTAGATGCAAGCCCTTCAATTATATGCCTGTGCTCGTTTGTTGCATTGATATCTAAAAAAACAAGTTCGTCTATGCCCTCTTTTTCATACCGCTTTGCAAGTTCCACAGGGTCGCCGGAATCACGTATATTATTAAAATTTATACCCTTTACTACCCTTCCATCCGCAATATCAAGTGCAGCTATTATTCTTTTTGTAAGCATTTTAAATCATCTATTTTTATATTTTTATTATAAAGGGCCTTGCCGATTATGGCGCCTGAGAAGCCCGCGCTTTCAAGATATTTTATGTCTTCTTTTGAATTAACGCCACCAGCGTATATTACATATTCATCATCCCAGAACTTTGATATTTTGCCTATAGAGCTGGTTCCATCATTGTTTATGGATGTAACTATAAATCTTTTGATTTTTCCTTTTAATTTATTATACATATTAATATAATTAATTTCTGTTCCCTTATTCCATCCATTATAGCGTACCATGCCATCATATGAATCTATGCTGACTGTTAAATTATCATATATTTTTGATATTCTGTCTATAAAATTATCGTTGAGCGATGCTGTACCTATTATTACACTATCTATTCCCGCATCATATGCCTTTGCAATGCTTTCTTCAGAGCGCAGGCCGCCACCTAACTGAATAAACGCTTTGACCTTCTGCCTTATATTTATTATCGTTTCCAGATTTTCAGCGTTTCCAGTAAATGCACCGTTTAAATCGACAATATGCAATTTTCCAGAAATTTTGGAAAAGCTCTCTGCGAATTTTACTGGATCCCCAAAATTCTCCCTTTTTTCAACATTTCCCTGCGTAAGGGAAACTGCATCACCATTATAAATATCTATTGCAGGATATATATCTATCATTGCAATCGCCCGAAATTCTGCAATATTTTAATTCCATTATCCCCGCTTTTTTCAGGATGGAACTGTACGGCATATATATTTTTGAATTTTATTGCTGATGTGAATACCGGGCCGTATTCAGTTACAGCAGATGTTGCTTCAATAATCGGTGAATAATACGAATGCATGAAATAGAAGAAAGAATTATTTTCTATATTGTTAAACAGTTCGTTCTCATTTTTTATTTCAACATTATTCCAGCCCATATGCGGTGTTTTAACACCTGTGAATTTTTTAACAGTTTTATTGAAAATTTCAAAACCTTTTCCGGGGCCTTCTTCGCTATCATTGAAAAGTATTTCCAGCCCAAGGCAGATTCCAAGATATGGAATTCCATCATTAATTTTCTTCAGTATAATGCTGCGTATAGGCTCTATTGCACTGGTTACATAGTGGAATGAACCAACGCCCGGGAATATCAGCTTATCTGCCATTTCTATTTCAGCAGGATCTGATGTTATTTTTCCATTGACAATTTTTTGGATATTGGAAAGGTTTCCCGTTTTAATATCTATGATTGCAATCATAGTACACCTTTAGTGCTCTCAAGCCGGGATCCTTCTTCCAGAGCGATTTTAAGCGATATGCCAAGTGCTTTGAATATATTTTCTGTAATATGGTGTGGATTTGTTCCATTCATTTTAACCACATGCAATGTCATTGAAAGCGTTCTTGAGAATCCCCAGAGGAATTCATAGAGAAGATTTAGCTCAAAACCCTCGGCGTCTTTATAATCAACATTGAAATTGATGTATGCCCTTGAAATATCAAGCGATAACAGTATTAAGGAATCGTCCATTGGCATTATAGTGCTTCCAAACCTTGTGATATTTCTGCCCTTGATTTTCTCTTTAATTGCTTCAGCTATAGTTATTCCTGTATCCTCCCAGAGATGATGCCTGAGATCATAGGCTGCCTTAATATTTACATTCTGTTTCATGTAAAAAAACAGTGTTTTCAACATATGGTCGAAAACCAGATCTCCAGTATCAATAGATATATTATCTGAATCGAAATTCACAGTTATTTTTGTTTCATTTGTATTTCTTATCATGATCTTGCCTCCATTGATTTATAGTGCAGTCCCATATTTTCTATTCTTGCCATCTCCAGCCCGAGGTTCAGGCCATCCATATAATCCTCTCTCGAGGCATAAGCAAATGACTGTTTCTTCATGAAATCGTCTACAGTGAGTACAGATGAAAATCTTGAAGTGCCGCCAGTGGGCAATAAATGGTTAACGCCAAGGAAGTAATCGCCAGCAGGAACTGGTGTGTAATCACCAACATATATGGCACCTGCATTTTTTATTTTGCTGGCAATTTCCATTGCACCAGAGCACTGGATCTCAAGATGTTCCGGTGCTATCTCATTTGCCAGTTTAATCAATTCTTCCATCTTTCCTGTATGTACCTCTACCCGCTTATTCTGTATTTTTTTCTCCATAGCATTGTTTGTTGTCAGAAGCCATGCCTTGGACGTTTCTCCATGTTCCAGCTGTGAATCCAGGTCAGCCATGATATAATCATTATTTGCATTATCATCAGAGATTACAAGTATCTCTGAAGGGCCATAGAGGCCGTCTATACCGGTATGGCCAAAAACCTGGCGCTTCGCCTCATTCACATAAGAATTGCCGGGTCCAAATATTTTATCGGCCTTCTTCATGCCAATTCCATATGCCATGGCACCAATTGCCTGAACGCCACCAAGCTTATAAACCTCAGAAATTCCAAGCATATTCGCTATGTACAGCGTATAAGGATTGACATTTCCATTGCTATCCGGTGCAGTGGCAATTATTATATCATTTACTCCGGCAATTTTAGCCGGTGCACCGATCATCATTACAGTGGATGGCAGTGGTTTTTTACCCGGTATATACATTCCAATTCTTTCTATAGGAACATATCTTATGCCGAAAATCGATCCTTTATACATTCTCATCTTATCATTATTAAACTGTATTGAATGATTGCTGTAAATTCTCTCATATGTTTTTTTTATTATTTTTTTCTGAGTATCAGTTATGCTCTTTTCAGCTTCAATAAATTCATCTGGCGTGACCCTCAGCTCTCCAGAATAGTTATCGAATTCCCGGGAATATTGCTTAACTTTCTCAATTCCATCTTTTCTAATATTATCCAATATATTTTTTACATACTCTTCTATTTCCATTTAATTCACCTGCCCTTAAAATAAAGTCGTTAATTTCCTCATATCTGGTTTTTTGTGAGATCCGGTTCACTATGAGGACTGCACTTATATCCATTATTTTATCTATTTCAACCAGATTATTCTTTTTTATTGTCTCTCCTGTCTGGATTATGTCCACTATGGCATCAGCAAGCCCGGTTTCTGGTGCGAGTTCAAGCGACCCATTCAACTTTATTATATTTGCATTGATTTTCTTTGAATTCAGGTATCTTCTTGTAATCTCTGGATGTTTGGTGGCAATATCCATGCCGGACAGATCTGCAATGGTATATTTCTCTGGAGCTATGATGCTCAGCCTGCATCTCCCAAAATTAAGTGTTAATGGAACAAATAATGAACAACCACTTTCTAAAATTGTATCTGATCCACAGATGCCTATGTCGCCGGCGTATTCCGTGTATACAGCTACATCGCGTGCTCTTGGAAGTATCAATTCAGTATCTCCATTTTTAAAAAATAACTTTCTGTCATCATCTATATTTATGCTTATTCCTGCATTCTCCAAAAATCGGAGCGAATCTTCCATCAATCTTCCCCTGGGTATAACAAATTTCATTTTTTCACTTCCTCGCATAATTTATAAAGTATTTCCATGTTCAATGAAAATCCACATGCATTCCTGTTTCTGATTTTATAGTTGCCTCCGCCACCGATGAATTCATGTGTGCCGTATATCTCAAAAATCAGGCCATTGTAATAGGCTGGCTGCCTGACAGTCCCAAGATCTATAATTACTCTCTCATCATTTATTTTTTCAATTATGACATCGAGCTTTTCAATGCCACTTTTATATGTTCTTTTATTCATGATGTTGGCTATTTCATTTCTGGTTGAATTGCTTATATCAAGATTGTCTACTTCCAGATAATTGCGAGAACTCATGGCAGAAATAATTCCTGATCCATTTTCAAGTTTTTTGAACTTATTGAATATATTTGACAGGCTTATATCTATATTGAAGCGATTAATGCCGAGATTGTCCAGAATGTTAATGATAAGTTTCAATATTTCAATATTTGAATTTATTTCATCATCGATAATATATTCTGCACCTGCTTTCAGCGATTCGTTCAGCGAATCATTGCAATCTCTTGTTATATAGTAAATTTTTGGATTGTCCCTGAATTTTTCAGCTAAAAATCGTTCTGTTATATCAGGCTCAAGAACATAAAGTTCATTATTGTACAGAAATTTAAATCCATTGATACTGGAACTTTTAACAAAAGCAGGAGGAAAAACTTCTATGAAATCATTTTCTTCAAAAGTATTTCTGATAACTTTTGTTATTTCACTTAATTTTCTGTTTATTATTTTCAAGATAACCGCCGATATTGAAAGTACTGAATAAACTGGCTATACTGGTAGTTATCCTGCTATGGTGATGTATATGTATTGTTAAAAAATTGGTTACATTGCAACTTTCCATACTTCCTGTATACATCTCCGAAGCCATGCTATGTTATTGCACTATTATATTTAACAATTATGAATAATTTAATGAGCTCCAGGAGGGAACACAATACTGTCAAATTCCAGATATTTTTTTTCATTGAATCTCAACAGGTCTGGATTGACATTTTTTTCAAGTGCAATGTAATATGCAAAATAATACAGCGGTATGACGTTCAGGACAGCGCCAAGGTATTCATCCATATCATTTGGTATTTCAATATTAAAATCGCCACCTCCGTTTATTGTCAGAGTCTTTGTGCCCACAATACGGCATGCCCTTACCAGGTCATTGCTGCGATTCTCAACGGTTTTGCTGTTTATAATGATAAGAAGTGATTTTTCATCAATAAGCGATGTGCAGCCATGAATAAATTCCTCAAGTTCTATTCCCTCGGCATGAATATGGCTGGCTTCTTTGATTTTCTGAGCCGCTTCTCTTGCAACAGCCTCCTCAGGCCCTGCCCCAAGAACGAATATCCTGTTTACATATGCAAGTTCATGCGCTATGTTTCTGGCTGTGCTATCAGTTGAGTTCAATACTTTCTTTATTAATGGCACAATAATCTTTATTCCAGGATCGAAACCACTGTACTCTCTTGCTATATACATCGATGCCAGCGTATTGTCAAAAAACGATTTTGTATTGCACAGCGATTTGTCGTCAGAATTTATAATAATGCATTTATCAGATATTTTCTCCATTGGAGTATCTTTATAATGTGTTATTCCTGTTATATAAGCATATTTTTTCTGATAAACCAATGAGTCAATAGTTGATTTAGTCTTCCCGCTATTTGATATGCCTATAACAGTGCCACTGGTTGGCCGTTGATAGTTCAAAAGCTCATAAGATTGTATTATTCTGTATTCTAAATTTGTTTTCGCCAGAAAGCCTGCACCAATCTGTGCAGCATGATATGCTGTCCCGTTTCCTGTGAATAGCAATGGATCATTATTTAGAAAACTATAATCAATTGATTCCATAGTTTTCATGGTTAAATCAATTGAAGGCCCTGTTTCCCTTAACATATCATACATAAAATATGGATGTTTATTTCGAGTTTCTGGGATTGTATCAGTCATATATTATAATATCAATAATCCTAATAGATTTTTCTTTAAATTAATAGATATATTATGGTTCAAGAATTTATAATAAAATTTATTAGTGGATATAATATATATGTCCAATGCCTATATACGAAAATGATGAACATGAATATTTATCCTCTAAAGCGAAGAAAATGGAGAACAATGCCTATATTAATGGAATGCTTTATTTATCAGATAAGAGGATAATATTCGAGAAAAAAGGGCAACGGGCAATGGTACGTGCTTCCCCAACTATTATAGATCTCAATATATTTCTTTATAATGTAGAGAATGCAAGCTATGCTGTTCCAGCCTTTCCACTTTTTACAAAACAGATGTTAAGCATTGAGTATTACGATGAAAATAGAAAATTGCTCCGTGCAGATTTCGCAATTAAAAAATCCAAAAATTGGGTTGAACAGATAAAAAGGGAAGCAAGCATAGCAAAGAAGGATGAATACAACAACAGGCAAAAAAACGAGCTTGAGAGAAAGCAACACGAACTGGATCTGGCTAAAGCAAAGGCCCCAAATGCAAATATTGGAATGGCAATATTTGGAAATGATAAAAAGAAAGACCCACGAAGCATTATTCAGGAAAATATGGCTGATGAAGATACGAATTTGCCACAGGAGATGAAATGCCCACACTGTGGTTACAGTATTGATAGCAGCATGGTTTATTGCCCACACTGTGGTTACAAGCTGAAATAACCTATCTGCCCAGATTTATAATCAGTGGAAGGCTTTTATTTACCTTCTGCCAGAGGTAACTTTTTTTCGCAAGATAGTTGATTTCGCTCTGAGATAGTTCCAGTTTCGTTGAGGCCAGATCTGGGAAATAATTTTCATAATCCTTTAATAAAATAGATTCTATAATAATCTCCATTATTATAATATAATTATTCTGGCCACCTCTGTATCGCTTTGGTCCTGTAAATTTGCTGGCAATATATGAAATTAATGATATGAAAACGCCTTCTTTTTTAATCAACATAATATCAGAAAGTTTATAGTTGCATGCTATTATAGCATCCCTCTGTGCTATTATTCTATTTTTTATTGATTTGTTGCCCTGATTTCTATAATTTATAGAATCGTAATTTTTGGATGGGAGTGCCACAACACCACCAGATTTTGCGATTCTGGCTAAAAGGTCAATATCCTCATATTCACTTAAATATTTCCAGCCGCCTGCCTTATTTATTAACTCCCTGGATATTATTAAAGGATCGAAAATAAATGCCCGCTTCTCACGCTTTGCAATTATTCCATGGATTATATCTGGCAGGTTATCAGGGTAATTTTTGGCGATATTGAAGAATATGAGGTAATTTCCTGTTGTGCTGGAATATGCCAGCTGCTTTCCCTGGCCATATGTATGAAAATTGTCATAAATAAATATAATATGGTCATCGCTATAGTCGATTTTTTTCCTTGTTGAAATAACCAGTTCATATGATAAACCAGTATCTTCAGCGATATCTCTGATTTTTTCTATATTTCGAAGTATATCAGGACGATATTCCATTATAACAGCACAGAATGATAATTTAATGCTGTTCTCGTAGGTTAAGGCTATTGTTTTAAGGCCATATTGTTCCATCTGTAAAAATGTATTACCTTTATAAATTAAAGCTTATTGTTTCTTTTGATATATTACAACCCAGATTATTTTGAATATATAAAAATGGCCTGTAAAAACATGGAGCTCATTAATTATAAATATAAAAATTACATACTTGGTTATGGCCAACAGAATAAAACAGGTGATGGATTTATCAAATAATCTGGATGAACTCAATGAATTTTTTGGGAAGAATGAAGAATTGTATTCATTTCTAGGAATTAAAATAACTAAAATAGAGGAAGGCCACGTTGAGCTTATGTTGCCATACAGTGATCATGTAACAAGAGCAGGCAAAGTGCTTCATGGAGGAGCCATGATGACTGCCCTGGATTATGCCGGGGGAATAACAACTATGACAGTAAATAAGGAAATGGATCAGGTCACACAGGAAATTAAAATTAATTTTTTGTCCACAATGAGCAATGGCCCATTCAGGGTTGAAGCGCATGCCATAAAAAGTGGGAAAACCGCCGTGGTTATTGAAATCAGGCTTTATGATGCAGATGGAAAATTGGGCATCATTGCACTGGGCACATGGTATATAATAAAGGACAGAATAATAAAGAAAGAGGAGAAGGAAAAATGAATGGCCTAGAAATAGCATTCCAGTTAGATAACCCAAAAGAGAGCGATGTTGTCCTTGCACTTGCCAATTTAACTGGCAATTATTTTATGAATGATAAGCTTTCAGACATAAAATGGCAGGTGTTTCATGTAACCCTTGATAAGGATAAGTATTATAGAGTATTATATAAGGGAAATAAGATTACTGACCTGCATCCAGAGACGAAGAAGAAAATTAAGGAAAAATTTGATGAGCTTGGAAAGATGGATTACGATAGTTTAATGGCCATGTATGAAAAAGAAAAGAAGCAGAACAATTTCAAAACGGTTGATATCAAAGAATTGACAGAAGAATATGATCTCTGGCAGGATAAATTCTGGAATTATTTTTAAATTTCTGCTTATTTCTTTGTAACTATAATATCAAGGCCGTGCCATTTTAATTTGTATCCAATAGCAGGCAAAACTCTTTCAGGTATTAATCCCTGCGATTCTATATAGCTGAACATTTTGCCACTGTCTGGATAAAGATGGGCTACCTCGGCCTTTATAGCATCAATTGAGGTTGGATCAAGTTCTTTTTTTATAGATATGTTTGATGTATATTTTTCCTCGAGTAATTTTTTAAGAGAATAAAAATCTATTTCATCTGTGAAGCTTATAACGCCAGGAATTTTTTTATCATGGTTTCCAAGCTCAATAACGTTTACCCAGTTAAATTTTTCAGCTAATTTGCGTGCTGTTGCCTCATCATTTTTAATGCTGTATTTATTCGAAATATTGATATAAATATCCTTCTTGTTTACATTTATAATATAATCCGGGAAGTAAACAGAATCACCATAAACAATCATGCCTGCAGTTTTAACGAATGGAGGCAATTTATTCTCCTCTTTTTCAGGCTGTTCAGGGAGATAATATGATATAGAATCACTTAATTTTATTGTATATTGCTTTATGCTCTTGTCAAACCGATCCTTGATTCTGACTGCGCCTTCAATATCCCATTTAGCAAGGCGGGAGAGCTTTCTGATAAGCTGGGCAAATCTCATGCCATAACGTTCCGTGTTCTCAAATATTTTTACAGGGCCTGAGACATTAATGGAAACAAGATTGTCCTTTTCAATATTTAAAGTATATAGCAAACCAAGCCTTTTTATTGCTGTAATAGTATAATGCCAGTCAGATGAGTTCTTAATCAACAGTTCATTGCATTTCATAAATATAGTTTCTAACTGTTCCAGATTGTAATTTTTAGCGAGGTCCCACAGATCAATGGAATAGGGTTTCTTTAAAATATACTCACTATCCTTATCGGAATACATGCCTTCAGGAACCTCATCAGGGCTGATGCCAAATTTCCTTGCTGCTATCTTCAATATTTTCTCTCTGGATTCGGCAGTTACTGGAGGTATCCGTGCATCCCTGAAAACTTCGTCTCTCAGTGCTACAGCATCCACATCCACTGCAGGTTCAAAATCTGAATGCCTGAAATACAGTAGAGCGATTGCCCGGATAATTTTTACGTTCTGGCTGCTAATTTCCAGTTCTTTCAGTGCTCTGGCTATAACATCCTTTTTCTTTCCTACATTTTCATTGAAAAGGCCAGAAACGGTTTTTATATAATCATCATTTTCATTTGAAAGAAAAACTGGAAATATAAGCCCGTTTTTTGTCTTACGAACTATCATCAATTCCGATGGGAACACCTTTTCTCCTCCTCCTTGAAGTTCCATATTCTGCTGTGCCTTCACTCACCATCTCATATAAATAGCTGGATTTTCCAGCAGATGGCCTCAGAATCCGGCCCAGCCTTTGCCTGAACTGCCTTGTACTTCCAGAGCCGCTCATAATAATTGCTATTGAGGCATCTGGAACATCCACACCCTCATCCAGTATCCTGGATGTAGCAAGTACTGTTATATCACCATTTTTAAACATTTCAAGATATATTTTTCTTTCCTTCCCGGAGGTCATATATGTAAGTGCAGGAACAAGAAATCTTTTTGAAATTTTATATGCTGTTGCAGTATCTTCAGAGAATATTATTGTTTTCTCGCCGCGGTGTTTTGCAAGTATGTATCCAACATATTCTACTTTCTGGTCTGCATTGAATGAAATTTCACGTGATTTTCTCCATGCCATAAGCGCCTCCTTGCCCTCCTGGCTCCATGAGGATGTTATTAAATGCTCGAAGTCCATATTTCCATTAATTTTGATGCCCCTCTTTCTGAGATAAGATAGGAATATCTGATGGTTTTTGTTATATTCTGCTTCATCTTCTTCACTTAATTCAACAGGTATTCTTACAATTTTATAGTTGGAAATAAAGTCGTTTAATTCCTCATAACCCAGTTCAAAAACCTTTCCGCCCATATAGTTTTCAAGAACTTCATGAAGGCTATCTGTGCGCTCGTATGTAGCTGTAAGGCCAAGCCGGTACGGTGATGCATACATTTTAGCTATCTGCATATAGCTTTCAGATGCCATATGGTGTACCTCATCGGCTATAATGAACTTAAACCTGTTTCCAAGTTTTTCAGCCATTAAATAGGCTGAATCATATGTAGAAACGGAGATGTCAAATATGTCTTTCTCGCCCCCGCCTATTTGCCCTATTTCTGTATGCAATAGGTTCTGAAGTTTTGCCCTCCACTGTATAATAAGTTCTATGGTTGGCGCAAGTATTATTGTTGGAACTTTAAGCATGGTTATTGCGTAAATTCCGAGAACTGTTTTTCCTGCTGCCGTTGGCAGTACTATAGTGCCGGAATAATGATTTTTTTCCCACATTTCTAAAGACTTGAACTGATATGGCCTTAACTGTATATCTGATTTAATATCAAGCTTATTGTCCTTAAAAACGTTGTCAATAATATCAGGATTTTTCATAATTTCAGAATATTTATAAGCAGGTGCACGATATTTTTTTATTCTTTCATCGTATGTAAATATATTATTGTAATTTTCATCGGATATTATTGTGCCTGCCTGATAATATATCTCCATTGTTATGTATATTATAAATAATTTAATAAGTTTGTTATTTAGTTTCGCCAAATATTTTATTCCTTGGTGTACCCTCCAGAATGGTTTTGCCATAACTTGTCGTATCTTTAAAGGCACGCATTTCAGTAAATTTTTGGAAAGCTTCCCTGTCCTTCCATTCTGTATAGATCATATATTCCCTTGGGCAATCAACTTCCTTATAGAGCTTTCCGTCTACGAAACCTGTTTCAGGCTTGCTTTTTAATAAATTCAAAACGCTGTTGAATGTATTTTCAAATTCTTCATTATGCCCTTCTTTGACTTTATAGTATAAACCTATATGCATCATAATACCAGATAGATATAAAATTAATAAATGTTTACTTAAAAAAATATGTGGAAAATTAAAATTAATAATCGCCGCCTGGAGGCATGCCACCCATACCGCCCGGAGGTGTGCCAGCTGGAGCTCCGCCCTTGGATGATTTTGTAGCAATTACATCATCTATTCTAAGTATCATAACTGCGGCTTCAGTAGCAGCCTCTACTGCCTGCTTGCCAACTCTTATGGGTTCTATAACACCAGCTTTCTCCATGTCTTCCACATTGCCAGAAAAAACATTGATTCCATATGTTTTATTGCTGTTGGCATGTGCACTTCTTATATTTATAAGTACATCTATTGGGTCAAGGCCTGCATTCTCGGAAAGTGCTCTTGGTATTTCTTCCATTGCATCGGCAAACTTTTCTATTGCAAGCTGCTGCCTTCCGCCAACCTTTGAAGCATAACCTCTTAGGTTAAATGCTATTTCCTCGGCAGTTGATCCACCACCAGTAACATATGCGCCATCCTCAACAGCGGCTGCAACAACGTGGAGTGAATCGGTAAGTGACCTTTCTATCTCGTCTGCTACATGCTCTGTTCCTGCACGAATTAACAGGCTTATTGCCTTTGGATTCTTGCTTCCGGTGATAAAAGTCATGTAATCATCGCTTACCTTCTTTTCTTCAACCAATGCTGCAAAGCCAAGATCTGATTTGGATATTTCGTTGAGTGAAGAAACAATAGTTGCACCTGTTGCCTTTGCAAGTTTGTCAACATCAGATTTCTTGACTCTCCTTACTGCATATATGCCATACTTGGCAAGGTAGTGCTGTGCCATATCATCTATGCCTTTTTGGGCTATTACAACATTTGCACCGGTTGCCTTTATCTTGTCAACCATTTCCTTTAATGTATCCTCTTCCTGGCCAAGGAACTTCTGTATCATTGTCGGATCATTTATCTGAAGGTTTGTATCAAATTCCGGCTTTTTAATTTCCAGAGCAACATCCAGCAATGCTATTTTTGCGTTATTTACAACTTTTGGCATATTTGGGTGGACCTTTTCCTTATCAAGGATAATTCCATCGATTAACTGAGTTTCATTGATTTCTCCACTCTGCTTCTTTACAACCTGCAGATTATCAAAATCAACTATATACTTTCCATCTCTTTCCTCAGCTATGTTCTTTATTGCATTGTATGAAATTTCGCCAAGAAGATCCCTTTCAACTGATGCACTCTTGCTATTCAATGATGTTTTAGCCATTTTGATCAGTATATCTTTATCTTTCAATGATACTGGCTTTGAAATATCGTCTAGAACTCTGCTGGCCTGGGCTGCTGCAGTTTTATAACCTTCTGTTATAACTGTTGGGTGGACGTTCTGTTTAACAAGTGACTCTGCCTGTTCAAGAAGTGCCCCAGCAATTATAACTGCTGTAGTTGTTCCATCACCGACATAGCTATCCTGAGTTTTAGAAACTTCAACCATCATTTTAGCTGCAGGGTGTTCAACATCCATTTCCTTTAATATTGTCACGCCATCGTTTGTTATAACAATATCTCCAAGTGAATCAACAAGCATTTTGTCCATTCCCCTTGGCCCAAGTGTTGATCTAATAGATGTGGCTATGGCCCTTGCTGCATCAATATTTTCAAACATTGCATCTTTTCCGCTCTCTCTTTTGGTTCCTTCCTTTAATATAAATATAGGCTGTCCACCAATCATGATTATCAAATTAGTAAAAATAAACTTCAATATATAGTTTTCTATATATCGATTGATTATATTATAAAATATTTATAATAGCATTAAGATAATAAATAGCACTTCCTCTTCATATCGGTTTCAAATTACCAGTACTGCCTGTTTCGTGCAAATTCTGTTTCGGCATTGAGCAGCCTTCGAATGAGATCATCTTCATTTAAATATGAAACCTCTAAAATGCGGGATGCCATTTCCGGGCCAACACCCCTTGCTGCAAGTACCATAACAGCAGTGATGCCACGTTCCCGGACAAGATGGGCATTTTTGATAAGCCTTTTCATTGATTTTCCGGTTTTATCTTCTTTCAATAAGCCCTCATCATATTTTGAAATTGATGCAACAAGGCTTGAATGGCATGCAGGGCATTTTATATCGTATATATCTTTAATTTTCAATGTTCTTTTATAGCCGCAGGAAGTGCAGTAAAGAATTACTTCCTCATTCATCAGCCTTTTTTTAATGGATTCTAAAATAGCCTTTGTGGGCTTTAATGGCATAACCCTCTCTGAATAGTGCGATATAAAAATATTTGAGGATTCAGAAATTTTAGATTTTAAAATGAAGCTGCTATCTGTCAGGGTCATTAAATAAGCCTTCAAAAGATCAATATCCATATAATCAAAAACTAATTTTTTAATTGAATCCTCGTATACCGGCGTATTGAAATAGGAATCAACAATTTTCTCAAACCTTATTCTTGTCATGTCTGCCTCTGCGGTTATAATGCCAAATTTCCTTGCTTCATAAAGGAATACATTGTTAAAAAATCTTGATCGCCTCGCGGAAGATTTTATATAACCATCAATGTTTTCCAGATCAATGTTAAGTATTATATTTTTTATGTCCTCTGAAAGTATGTTTCTTCCTACCCTCATATATATATGGTATGGAGAATAATCCATTTCTACACTTTCACCTGTAACGGATGTTAGTATTCCCGAAATAATCTGCGCCAGTGTAAAATTTCCAAGGCTTCCAAGGAGAATTTGAATGATAATCTCTGCATTATGTGCTTCTATAATCACTTTTTCCAGTGTTGCCATGTCATTTTTATACCAGTTTTCCAGTGCTTCCCTGCCACGCCTGTTTATAAATTCAGCTATGTGTTTATTTTTTCTATCAATTGATACGCGTTCAGTGGCTTCATAGAGTACAGGTATTTCCTCTCCAACCCAGTGGGGTGCAATTGCAGCTGTAGAAAATGGCTCGACGTAAATTTTATCCTCATCAAGGCGTATTGTCCTCCATGTTGAACCCCTGATTACAAAATATGATCCAGGAGAAATTTCACTGACCACATATTTTTCATCCAGTGTTCCAATAAATTTTTTATTTATTGCATCTATAACTTTATAATTTTTCTCGCTTGCTATCATGGAGATATTCTCTATAAAGTATTTTAAAATGGAATAACGCTTTATTATAAAATCTCCATCAATTATCAGTTTCCGTGTTCTTGATAATAATTCAATTACAGAATAGTATTCATCAAAAGGCAGTTCCCTGAAAGGATAAGCCCTGATGATAATTGAATAAAATTGCTTATAATCAATTTTCCTTGAATAATTTAATTCAAGCATGATCTGGTTTGCTACAGTTGATAGGGAATTTTTTCTGATCATTACGTTTTCCAGTTTACCTTCAAGAATGTTTTCAACTATTGCAGTTGCCTCTTCCAGTTCTATAACATCATTGCATATCACAATTCCCTGTGATATCTTTTCAAGAGAATGCCCTGAACGGCCTATCCTCTGAATCATCTTGTTAATTTGCCTTGGAGAATTGAACTGCACTACCATATCTGCTATTCCTATATCTATTCCCAGTTCCAGCGATGATGTGCATATTAACCCCGAAATTTTATTTTCCTTAAAATCTATTTCAGCCTTTTCTCTCGTTTCTTTTGACAGTGATCCATGATGAACACCAATTGATGGATTTTTTAGCCAGAGGTTAAGCCGGAATGATATATCTTCAGCAACATATCTTCTGTTAACAAAAACTATAGTTCCAGTATTTTCCTGTATAATGGAATATATCTTTTTTATTGATCCTGCATACTGTAAATCGCATCCCATCTTTTCTGCAGTTTCGCTATCGCTTTCATCAGGAAAGATCACACTTATCTGCATTTTTTTATCTATAACTGGCTTTATTATTTTTGCAGGAACATCGGGAGAAAGAAATGATGAGAGGTCATTTTCATTTCTTGCTGTGGCAGACAGCCCTATAATTTGAAAGTTGCCGGAAATGGCCTTTAATCTTTCCATAGCAATAGAAAATTGAGAACCGCGCTCATTCTGTGCCATTTCGTGAACCTCGTCAACAACAACATATTTTATGTTTTTAATATGCTCGCGAAGCCTTTTGCCCATTAAAAGCAGCTGAAGTGATTCAGGCGTTGTTATTAATATGTCTGCAGGATTTTTAACAATCTCATTTTTCTGTGACTGTGTTATATCGCTATGGCGCACCTGCACCCTGATATCCAGCGTTTTGCAGTATTCAAAAACTCTTGATAGCATATCGCGGTTCAGAGCCCTCAATGGCGTTATATATAGAAGTGAAATTGGATGTGGCCTGTCCCTGTATATCATATCAAGCAGGGGAAGCAAAGCCGCCTCAGTTTTTCCTGAACCTGTTGGCGATATTAAGAGGATATTTTTGCCATTCAGAACTTCTGGAATTGCAAGGCGCTGTGCCTCCGTAGGGTTAATTATTCCAGCTTTTTTAGCAGCAGCAGCCAGTGCTGGGTCCAGTAAGTTAAAAACATTTGTTGATGACATGTATGCTATATAGCAATAACAAAATGATATTTAAGATATTATCAGTATTTTAGATAATAAAAAATTTCAATAAATATTTTAAATAATTAATAATACACTGCTATGTTACTGCCTACAAAAATATTTTTTACAAGGGGAATTGGACGCGGAGAGACACAGTTGCAATCTTTTGAAAACGCATTGAGAGATGCTGATATAGCAGCATATAACCTTGTTAGCGTAAGCTCTATTCTGCCACCTTACGTTGAAATTGTAGATAAATCTGAAGGCATAAAGCTCTTATCTTATGGCCAGATACTTTTCACCGTTCTTGCAAGAAACTCATCTGATGAATTGAACAGAATGATATCCGCAGCTATTGGCGTGGCAGTTCCATCTGATAGAAGCAAATGGGGCTATCTGAGCGAGCACCACACATTCGGGCAGACAGAAAATGATGCTGGCCACTTCGCAGAAAAACTTGCGGCAGAAATGCTTGCAAGTACCATGGGGCTGGATGAACACCTTCAATGGCAGGAGGAAAAAAATGAATATGTACTTGATGATAAGATACTTACAACCAAGAACATAGCAGCAACAACAGTCGTTTTAAAACCAGATGAATGGGCGACTGTGGTAGCTGCAGCAGTACTGGTGGTATAATGGATATTGAAACAGAAAAAAAATGGCGTGACCTCTGGTTGGAGAACCATATATTTGAGCCTGAAGTGGAGAATGGGCACAAAAAATTTTTTGTAACTGTACCGTGGCCATATACCAATGGTTCATTGCACGTTGGGCATGGGAGAACATACACACTGGGCGACATTATAGCAAGGTATAAGCGATTGACAGGCTACAATGTACTTTTTCCAATGGCTTTTCATGAAAGCGGGACCCCAATACTTGCATTCTCTGAGAGATTGAGGAACCATGACCCTGATACATTAAAATTATATACCAGCTATCTTAAAGAATATGAGAAAAGTGATAATATACCTGCTATCCTGAAATCCTTTGAGGAACCAAAAAATATTGCTGATTATTTTTCAAGGGTAATAGTAAAGGATTTTAGAAACCTTGGATATTCCATTGATTGGACAAGGCAGTTCACATCAGGTGATAGTTTCTATCAGGAAATTGTTAAATGGCAGTTCAACAATCTGAAAAAGCTTGGCCTCATTAAAAGAGGAAAATATCCCATTTTATATTCAATTGATGATGAAAATGCAGTTGGTGAAGATGATATAAAGGATGGCGATACAGAAAAAGTCACTATTGAAGAATTTACAGGCATACTTTTTAAAGGCCCGGACTTTTATCTTATGGCTGCATCGCTCAGGCCAGAAACTATTTTCGGCATTACAAATATATGGATTAATGGAAAGGCACATTATGTCCTTCTTGATTATAACAGTTTAAAGATCTGCATGTCCTATGAGGGCTATCTTAAATTTGCACTACAGCATGATAATGCCAGGCTTTTATCTGATATTTCTATTCATGATATTATGGATGCAGAATATACTGTCCCAATTTCAAAGGCACATACACACGTTCTCGAGGCCGAATTTGTGGATCCTGACAATGGAACAGGCATAGTTTATTCTGTTCCCGGCCACTCAATATTTGATTTCCTTTACTATCACAAAAATAAGATCAATAACGAAATAAAAAATGTTGTAAGCCTTGATAGTGACATAAATGTAGTATCTCTGGTAAAGAAATATAATTTAATGGAGAATGAAAAAGGGTTGAAGGAGGCAACCCAGGAGCTTTATAAAGAAGAATTTTATAACGGGAAACTGGTCAATTCCGGGAAGTACAGCGGGCTTTCGGTTGCTGAGGGCAGGGAATTAATTAAGAATGACCTGATAAAAAACAATATGGCCATTATTTTCTATGAAACAACAAGAAAAGCAGTTACAAGGTCTGGTTCAAAGGTTATTGTAGCCATATTGAACGACCAGTGGTTCATAGATTATTCTCCAGAATGGTTAAAAAAGAAAGCGCACGAAATAATCAATTCAATGCAATTTTATCCGGAAATCTATAGAAAATTAATGAATGATGCAATAGACTGGCTCAGGGAAAGGCCATGTGCAAGGAAAAGGGGAATAGGGACAAAATTGCCATTTGACAATAACTGGGTAATCGAGTCACTTTCTGATTCAACAATTTATATGATTGTATATACAAACAAAAATGAACTGGAAAATATCTTTAACCATCTCCATGCCATTCCTGAAGATATTCTCGATTTTATTTTCTTTAATAAGCAATTGAATAATGAATATGACCAGTATACCATCAACAATATGGCAAAGGCAAGAAGTGAATTTAATTACTGGTATGGAAATGATCTGAGAATCACAGCACCGCCACATATATCCAACCATCTATCATTTTTTGTAATGAACCATGCAGCATTATTCTCCGGCAAGGACTTGCCTGGAGGGCTGCTTATCTCTGGGCTTGTTATCTCAAATGGCTCAAAGATTTCAAAAAGCAAGGGGAATGTTATATCACTGCTGGATATAGTTAACAGATATTCAGCTGACCTTTATCGGCTATTTATTGCAGTCGGGGCTGATATATCATCCCTGCTGGACTGGAATGAAAAGGATCTTTTATCGGTAAAAAAGAGGTATACTTATTTTACAGAATTAATGGACAGTTACACAGAAAAAGAATCACCTGGAACATATATTTATAAGTGGTTTTATTCTTCATTCTATCTGAATCTTAAGAATTACCTTTCATTTATGGAATCCATGGACATAAGAGATGCATATATATCTATTTTTTACAATGTGATAAATGATTTAAAATCCCTTGAAAGCCGTGGTGGCGATATAAATGCTGGGCTCGGGTTAATAATAAAAGACTGGCTAAGGGCCTTATCTCCTGTCATACCATATGCATGCGAAGAATACTGGCACCGGCATGTATCTGGTTCCTTCGTAAGCAGTGAAAAACTCGATGCAGATATTACAGGTAAAATAGATTACAGCATATTGAAATCTGAGAATTATCTGCAGTCCCTATTATCCGATATAAAAGAAATATTAAAAATCATTAAAATTAAGCCTGTAAAGGTTTTGATAACAGTTTATGGCAATGAGCAACAGAAATTCATTGATAATTACAGAAATAACAAGGTTGAAGGGAAATATAAGATTATGATTGGAGATTATATAAAAAACAAAAAGAGAATATCGGAAGATATGATCAATGAATATAGCATAATAATTGAAAACATGGATTTTATAAAAATGGCACTGGGCCTGGATGTTGATATCCATAAAGCAGATGGCATTATGGCAAAAAACCCATGGCCTGGACGCCCCCTCATAAAGATAGAATGAATAATTATCAATTAAACGGCGGCAATATGATGTGATAAACAAGATATAAAATGCTTTAACCTGTTCAGTCGTTTTTTATTATTTTATATAATTTAACTGCTTTGGCCATTTGCATTGTATAGTAGAATAATCAAAATTCTTCGATATAAATCGCATACATGGCTTGAAAGCATTGCTTATTTAACAGCTTTAACAGTTCTTATTCTTTTTAATCTAAAAAATGGATAATAACATGCTTGATGGAATAAAGATATATATAGCTTATATTAAATTATACATCAAGAACTATTATTGCATACCCTTTTTCCGGTGAAACCACCATGCCATAATATGTGGCTGCTTTGATTACATATTCATATTCCCTGCTTTTATCTACTTTAATTCCAGAAAGTGTGCCGGAAAGCTGAGTTTTTTTAACGTCCAGCTGTGCCATATAATAAATTATATTATCAGTTTCAAAATAAAACAGAAAATCGTTTATCAATTTTATTAATAAATTATTATAATTATTGCTTTCAATAGATATTTTAATCGTGGTTTCTGGAACTATATTAGATGTATCACCTATAATCATGCTGGCAACAGCTGTTATTGCATTTTCAAAAATAGATTTATATGAATTGCCATAAATTTTCAGGCGCAGGTCAGCCGTGTGGTCAAGAACCTCAAACTTCATAAATAATAATAGCTAAAAGATATAAACATATATTGAAAAACGATAAAAATATAAATTAAAAAATTTACTGGTCTGGGTTTACTGAAGAGATCATTGGTATCTCATCCTTATCAAGGTCAAGCCCAATTTCTTTTGTAGTTATATTTCTTCCTATGCTTCTTTCGTAGAACTTTATTATTCTCTTCTTTTCCTCAACAGTGTACTTTCTGAAATATTTATCCTTCTTCAGGTCAACTCCATTTTTCTCCTCATAGACATTGGCTGGAATTGAGTATTTCCTCTGTGTTGAATCCCTGTAAAGTTCCGGTATTACATTGAAAGCACAGAACGGTATTACTCTTCCATCAGGCATTGCATAATGTATATCGCATCTCTCTACTCTGTCTACATCATATGTGTATGGATCCTGGAAATGCATGAATCCTATGAATAGAGACTTGTAATGGAAAGCCTTTAATCCATGGTAATCACCTTCTGTGAATGCGTTGTATACCATATCTTTCAATTTAAATCCTTCAGGAGCCTTGCTGTAATCCACAAATTTCTTCATGTGGGTCAATAACTTGGCAACAGAAGCTACTTTCTTAGGTGCTTTGAATTTAGCATATTTCATGTCATCTCCGAGCTCTCCAAGGTATTCAAACATTCCCTTGACATCTACGAATCTTGTAACAGGTATTATTTTTCCATTATCAACGAATACATATGTACCCATTCCACATGCAAAGTGGATTGAAAGTTTATATGTAGGGTGCCCCTTCAGTGCAGCTACAAAGTTTGAAACATCTGTTGTAGCAGGCACGGTGAAGAAATCTTCCCTTCCTATCTGCCCATCAAGCTGCTGTTCTATTTTCTTTATGGCACCGGGAATTGTAATTCTCTGCCTGGCTCTGGCACGATCGGACATTCTTCCAACAAGGCTAACTGGCTGGAAATTGACACCTCTTACAACATCCATATTGGATACACCAAACTTAATCATGTCACCAAGGTAATTATCATTTATTCCACCTATAACTGTTGGTACAAGGACAACTCCAAGTGGCGCTTTTTTATAGTTTTCAAGAGCCATTGGTATTTCCCAGAAGTTCTTTGGATTTGACCTGGGTGTTGGGCCATCAAAACTTGTGTAAACAACATTTGAACCTGCTTCCTTTGCTCTTTTTACGAAATCAGGATCATATGCTGCCCTTACACTGTTAGTGTTCATCTGGACATGTTCATAGCCTTCTTCCCTCGCTATTTTTATTACATCTATGATGCTATCCCTCAATGTTGGCTCTCCGCCAGTTATCTGAACTGCATTGGCACCTACGGGTTTTTCATTCCTCATTCTTCTTAACATTAATCTTATCTGGTCAAGAGATGGCTCATAAATTGGTTCGTTTTCTTTTGCATAGAAGAAGCAATACCAGCATGAGAGGTCACAGCGGTTTGTAATAACTACATTTCCCAATCCAGTATGGGATTTATGCTTTACACAAAGCCCACAATGCGTTGGGCATACAATTTTCTCGGCATACACAGCTACATTTGGATTGAGTATTTTTGTGCCTTCCTTATCCTGGTATTTCTTGGCTTCCTCATACATATCATAGTCTTCCCAGTATTTTTCCTTTGTTATTCCATGTTCTGGGCACTCCTTGATCATGTCTACTTCTCCACCTTCCTCATAGACTATTGCTGGTATTCTCATCTGATCAAACTTTTCTTCATCTGCACACAATGGGCATAAACTTTCAGTTACTCTTAAAACAAGCATATCATCGTTAACTAAATGGCCCATGGCCTTTAAAAATTCATCCACGGTCTTAAAAGGGGCATTTCTGCTTATCTCGAAGTCGTTTGCCATTCTGACCTCTGATTTATTTTTTTCTTCTGTCAATACCATTTTATTTCACCTTATTAACTAAATATCGTAAGCAGATAGATTAATATATATATTTTGTTTTTTTGAATGCTAATTCTTTGAATGCCTATGTAGCTTAAGTGAATACAAATAAATGGTTTAAATAGTCAAAACTTTTTAAAGTGTGCTTATTTTGTTTATTAAAGCTAAAATATTTCTACATATTAAAAAAAATTATAATTTTTTACTCTGTGCTTTTAATTCTTTAATTAATTGCCTGTATATGAATGTAAGATTTGATTTATTTTGAATTTTAATATTATTATCTGATAGATATGATGATAACTGCTCCTTTGTGGGATTATAATGATTCCCGGAAATAAAATGGCTGCTGATTGAAGGTATTAATTTTACAAGCCTGTGCCTTTCCTCAGATATCTGTTCTTCGTCCATTATTTTCCTGGCCCTTGCATTAACTTTCTCTATTTTCGCCTTGATATCCGCCTCTACTGGAAACTCCAGATTTATGCCCTTATATAACCAGAAATTCTTTATATTGTTATCAAGGTCCTTTCCATAGGAATTTGGCGTTTCATTGTCAAAGTATTGAATCATGTCCTTTGCAAGCCTTTCAACAGATTTTTCATTTATTTCCCTGGTCAGTGGCAGTACTTTTTTATCATCTGATTCGTCAAAAAAGTCAGCAAGCGAATATGAATTGAGCTCAGTAAACCAGCCAGCTTCTTCATGAAATTTATACCCAACATCATTGAGTATATACATTAAATCAAGCTCAGCAATTTTATTATAATACTTTTTGCAGTCAATCTCTGAACAATCTATATCTTCATCCTCGAATCTTTTCACCGAAATAACAATAGATTTAACATTATTGCTCTCTGCATGTTTTAGAAATTTGCTTATTCCACCCATTCTCTTATCCCACTCGAAGTTTATTACTATATCAACATCTGTGGAATAGTATATAAAAAATCCTTTTCTTTTGGAGTACTTGACTGCACTATCCCATAACATTTCCATTTTGTCTTTCATCTTATCACCTCCATGGAAACCTCATCCGAGAGAGCTGGAAAAAATGAGATACTTGGCTTCAATACCTTTCCGTACATTTTTAGTTCTGCATTTCTTGCATCCATATTTTTTCCCTCTTTTTTAGTATTTGTGCTATTGCCAATATTGCACTTCCAAATAACATTGCATTCTTCTCCATGGCAAAGAAAATCATTTTCAGGCCCTAATGCATGTATATTTCTTTGTGTTGAATATTTTAGGCTATTCCATGGGCGTTTCAGGCAACTTCCATTATCTAGCCTGGAAACCATAAACAGGAAATCTCTCTTCTGCTTTGATCCACCATCCATGCATGGCACTGAATCAGAATGGTGGTTATTTGAAATTGTTTTTAAGCTACTTAAAATATCATCTCTTTTTAATAGCTTTAATGCACCATTCATGACCGAAACAATGTTTCTAAAGGCCTGTGGATCGTCCGTGAATGCATATGCATTTCTCAATTCTAACTTCTGCTTTTCTTTCATAATCACCATATTTTCAAAGCCCCTTGATCAACTTTTGTGTTGCCCTCACGACAAACCCCGGCTATAATTAGGGAATAGTTGATATCAGACCACAGTATTAGTAAATAAGAATAAACGCGTATAAAAATATTTTCAATATTGGCTTTTATATAAAAAATAATCGCAATCACTGTTTTGGAATAAGATCTAAGAATTTATTATAATATTGGTCAAGTATGCCCGATCTGTATTCTTCAAATATAAATTTAGCACTGCTGCTAGCATTTTTAAGCAATGCAATACTGAACTTCTCAGGCTTATCAACTACTGGCACGAACTTAAACTTCATGTATTTTGCTTCACTTTTCCACATTATGCCACACTGTATATCGCGGGACATAAGCTTTGCCGGTATCTCCCTGTGCGGAATCGAGGATAATATTGCAGTGGATTTCAATTCACCAAAATAACCACAATTTTTTTCGTAATAACGTTTGAAAATTATGCCCAGATAGCTTGTCCTTGGATTTGGGATAGAAGCCCGTATATTTTTTATGCTGCATATATCTGCAAATTTTTTCTCTGTAAAGGCCAGTACCGGCGTATCCTGCAAAAAAGGGAAATGGTCTGCATATTTCAAATCCTTAATAAATGGTTCAGGCAAAATTGCTATTTCAGGAATTGCTGTGATATTAAGAGTGCCGATTGCTAAGGGTATCCCGTTTGCACGGCGCCTTGTATAGACGGATGGGAGCGTTTCTACATATATTTTTATATTTTTTTCATAAAAATATGATACCAAGCCCGGGACTATAAACCACTGGCTGCCCGGGAGTCCTATTGCAGTTCCATCACTGTAACCACTCAAATCAGATAGGGTATCAAAACCAGAAAGCGAAAACTTCATGAAAGTCTATGAGAATGTATTATATATAATTTTAATATGGAAGGAATTTATGATAATGATTTCTCATAATTAACGGTTAATCTAAAAATTCAAAAATAATTTATACATACATAATATTAACCTTTAATGCCGTCGTAGCTCAGCATGGTAGAGCGCGTGCTTGGTAAGCACGAGGTCGCGGGACCGAATCCCGTCGGCGGCTTATATGATTCTGTTATATTTTGCTGTATCTGTTTTTATTATGCAGGCATGGCAACCTATCCTTAACTTTCTTAATGATAAAGCAATATTTCACTGGTTTGGCATAATAGCACCTATTTAGAGATTTATTTATGGTTGCAAAATTATAACTTTAATTTCAGGGCTTTTTTTTAACATAAGCACACATTCAAAAATTTCTTTAATGCACATAATTGGAACCACAGCAACTTATTTTCATATAAAATATAAGATCAATATTTATACTGTGTTATAGCTATAGCGGCCAGGTCACTTCCATCTTCAAGCCCCTTAATTATATCTACAGGCCTTCTCATGCTTTTCATTTCCTCTTCAACTGCTAACTTCAGAGGCTTGAACAGGATATCACCTTCCAGTGAAAGCCCACCACCTATGATAATGGCTTCCGGATCTAATATATTGATGATATTGACGATACCAACTGCAAGATAGTATATAGTTTCTTCAATCATTAACTGTGCAAACATATCACCATCCTGCTGGGCCTCGAATATTTTTTTGGCATCGATATCGCCTGGATTCATGGATGAAAAAAATGTAGAATTTCTCACAGCCCCGATATTTTCAACAACTCTCCGTGTGATTCCCCTGCCACTTGCCAGAGCCTCCAGGCACCCTCTTCTGCCACAGCCGCACAGGGGCCCATTTGGCATAATTACCATGTGCCCAACCTCGCCCGCCATCCCGTGTTTCCCCTTATACAATTTATCATTTATGAATATGCCGCCACCTATTCCTGTACTGAGCGTTATATAAACAAAATCAGAGAAATTTTTTGCACTTCCGAAATTTTTTTCTGCTATAGTAGCAGCAGTCGCATCATTTTCTAGGAATACTGGCACATGGAAGTGTTCCTCCAGTTCCTTTGATATATTATAGTTTTTAAGCCCTATTATATTAGGTGATGAGATTATAATGCCTTTTTCGGCATCAACCGGGCCTGCAAAAATAACTCCAATTTTAGAAATTTTCTTAATTTTATTTCTTGAAACCAGTTCCTCACCAAGAGCCAGAAGCTCATCAGTCAATCCAGATTTGCCATAATCTTTCATTGTCCTTTTCCTGATTTTATCTATAATCTTTCCATCTTCTTTCCCTATCACAGCAGAAATTTTAGTACCGCCAACATCAAAACCAAGTATGTACATTACATCATAAACTCTTAAAAACATATAAATTTGCGCAAGGCATTGAATATTTTTATATCTTTTTTACTATCAATTTTAACCCATCCCTGCCTGTAATCATTACATTATCATATTTTTTTATGTTATCCATGGCAGTTGCTTCCCATTCTATGCCATCTATTGATATGAATCCATTTTCATTTTTATTGATATTATCCATAGCAATACCAGTGTGGCCGATCAGGGCCTCTGCGCCGGTATAATGGCTATTTGACTGGGATTTTATAATTTTTTTGAGATAAATTATAAGCAACATGCCAAGTATTAATATAATGATGCCAGTTATATAAAACGACATGCCAAAAGGCGATGGTGAGTAGCCCGGATTGGCAGTGCCATATGCAGATGCGAGAAAATATATTCCTACCATGCCGATTATCAGGCCAGATAGAAGAGCAATGCCATGGTTTGTTTTAAATTCGAGGAATATCAATACGCCGGCTACCAGCAAAAGGATAATGCCAAAAAATGAAGCATCAATCAATTCGGCGCCAAGCAGGCCAAGGCCAATCATGATAATTCCTGCAACGGAGAGAATTACAGTGCCATGATAAAAATCAAGGAATATTGCAACTATGCCGATTAATATTAAAATTCCTGCGATTACTGGATTGCTTAAAGATGATAAAAACTGATCAAACAGTGATTCACCCACATACACTCTATTGTAATTGCTGAGGTTAAGTTCTTTTAACATGCTATTAATTGAATTCGAATTCCCGTTTATCAATCCTGCCGCCATTGCATTCTTTCCATTATATGAGCTATCATTAATTACCATAGATACTGCTGCACTTGTATTTTTGCTATGTGAAAGTGCCATGCTGTACATAAGCGATGACATATCATTTTCTACATCCTGTTTTTCTGCAGCAGTTCCTATGACATATGGTTTGGCAGAGCCAATCTCTGATGAATTGCACATATAAATTTTATCAGATGCCATAGCTATATATGCACCTGTATACAGCCCATTTGATCCGGAGCCTATATACGTATAAACCGGTATTCCAAGGGCCTCAGCAGCGTTTATATAATTTACTATAGTCAACATATTTTCTAATTCTCCGCCCTTACTGTCCATATTGATTACAACTGCAGCTATATATGATGAATTGATGGCTGAAAGCTCTGTATGGAAGAGGGTTGAAGAGCCTGCATTTATATCGCCTGTAAGATTTATAATCAATACACTTTTTGACTGTACAGAAACAGTATTATTACTATTTTTTGAAACAGGGAGAAGTGATGAAATTAATATCAAAATTATAAAAATTAAAATGAAAATTTTCACTATTTTGTATCTCTTCACAGATATAAATCATATTTTAATTATTATATTTATCTCTGATGAAATAAAAACTTA
This sequence comes from Ferroplasma sp., assembly GCA_038729085.1. Taxonomy (GTDB): domain Archaea; phylum Thermoplasmatota; class Thermoplasmata; order Thermoplasmatales; family Thermoplasmataceae; genus Ferroplasma. The sequence goes on from JAVYST010000004.1 coordinate 28,001, forward strand.
AAAAATTTAATAATAGATATGTATACCATACCAATGAGAAAATACATATCAGAGTTAATGGAGATGGATGACAATGCTCCGGCAACAGTAGATGGATGGGTACAGGAAGCAAGAAAAATTAAAAACCTGATGTTCATAATATTGCGTGACAACACCGGGACGGTTCAGGTTACAGTTAAAAAAGGATCCATAGAAAATTATGATGAAATCTATGATATTACCAGAGAATCGGTAATATCAGTAAATGGAAAACTTAACAAAAAAAGCCAGAGCAAAGCTGGAATAGAAATAATAGCAACAGGCATTGAGGTATTGAATATCTCTGAAACACCGCTTCCTCTGGGAGTTATTGACAGAGTATCTGCCGACTTTGATACCAGGCTTACAAACAGGTTTCTGGATTTAAGAAAGCCAGAACATCTTTTAATTTTTAAGTTTGAAAGTGAACTTCTCTTTGGCATCCGGGAATTTTTAAATAAAAATCACTTTATTGAAGTACATACACCGAAGATAGTTGGTGCAGCTACAGAAGGAGGTGCAGATTTATTCAGCGTCCAGTATTTTGAAAGAAATGCATATTTAAATCAGTCTCCACAGCTATACAAGGAAATTTTAATCAGCTCGGGCTTTGACAGGGTCTTTGAGGTTGGCCCTGCATTCAGGGCAGAAAAAGAAAATACAATAAGGCACCTGAATGAATTTACTTCTATAGATATAGAATGTGCATTTACAGATGATATAGGTGCTATGGAATACCTTGAGAATACAATAGCATATGCTGTGAACAGGGTAAAAGGCATTATGGGCAAGAAATTAAGTGAATATGGATATAATGTTAAGAGTGTTGATACACCTTTTCCAAAAATTTCATACAACGAAGCATTGAATTATATCAGGGCTAATGGCATAGAGCTTTCCCCGGGAGATGATATTTCACCAGAAGCAATGAAATTGTTATCAGAAAAATATCCATATTTTTACTTCATTACTGAATGGCCGGCAGAATTAAGGCCCTTTTATACGCATCCAGCAGAGAATCCTGCATTAACAAAATCGTTTGATTTGCAATTAAATGATATTGAAGTTACCTCTGGTGCACAGAGGATACATAATTTTAAAATGCTGCAGGAAAATTTTATTAAAAAAGGCCTTAATGAAAAAGATTTTGAATTTTATATAAAGGCATTCAAATATGGAATGCCACCGCATGCAGGATGGGGGCTTGGCCTTGAACGGCTTGTTATGAACCTACTTTCCCTGAGCAATGTAAGGGAATCTACATTATTTCCGAGGGATAGAACCAGGCTTTCTCCCTGAATTTTTTTCATCGTCCTTCCAGATATCTTTTTCTAATTCTTCGTAGCTGGCGTCTAGATCAAATTCATCTTTGGTTTTTTTCTTATATATCGCCATAAGATCTACCATATAATATATTTAAATTATAGTATATATACATTTCGTATTGGTATTAAATAAAATACTCACAAATAATAAAAAATCAGAAATATTATTCAATTTAGATAAAAAAATTTATTTAAAAAATATAATTATATATAACTATTTTTGTACTGCACCTCGCTGCCTGTTTAAGATTACTATTGTTGGACTTATCCTGTATTTTGATTTTGATAACCTTTCTATGGAGATGATTCCAGATTTCCTGTTATTGTTTGCGAAGAATTTATTGATTTCTCTAGATAGGCTCTTATTAATGATCAATTCAACATAGACCGGGTTCCCAAGATTATAATACGTTGCTATGATCGAACCCCTAGCAAGATTCTCTATGTCAGACTTCTCTATTTCGAAATCATATTTTTCCCCTATTTCTATTTTCAAGTTTCTTACCCTAATACTATAAAAAGAGACGAGTATATAACCTTTTCCAGATAGTTTTCATCCTGCTTTAAATATAAATATACATACAAAATAATATTTATCCCATTAATATAGTATTTTAAGAAATAATTAAAATTTTTATTCTATATTTAGGTCTATTATTCAAAAATATGCATTTAATTTATATAATTTTTATTAATAATAATTGGCATAAATTAAGGCATGCAAGAGTCTATCTCTCCATATATACAAAGTAATTCCCTATATCATAAGGTTTTAAATCAATAATATTGATTATTTTAAAACCATTTATTTTTTTCAGCGAGGCTTTCAAAATGTGCTCATCCGACCTGGAAGAGGATATTGCCCTGATTTTAATGATCAGAATTGCTTTCCGGGCACTGGTAAAGATTTCTGAATTTTTATTGAATATTTCTACCTGATTTCTTTGGGCAATATCCTGATAAATAATATCAGGGTTTTCTGCGAAAAAGGAGTACTGCTCCGGAAGATTTGCATCTTCAAGTATTGGGAATATATTATTTCTTATTCTTGCAAGAGAATATAGTTTTACGAAAGAATCGTAAGAAAATTCCACTGCAAAAATTTTACCCTTAAAACACAGATCGGATACATGGCTGACAGTTGTGCCTGTAGAGGCACCAAGGTAAACAACATTTGATTTCTCATTAAATGGAATGTTGTTAAAGCCTTTCAAAATGGCCGCACCAAGTTTGCTCCTTTTAGGGTTCCATTCTCTCAAGTATGTTCCATTGTATGCCTTAATTTTTTCTCCGTAAACTGAATTATTATACTGGCTTAATGAATATAC
>JAVYST010000004.1:30771-58910 GCA_038729085.1 Ferroplasma sp.
GATTTTCCAAAGTTGATAAAAGTAAAAATAGAAGGAACGGTATTGAACGTATGCCCAAACTGTTCTAAATTCGGTGTAGAAGTTGAGGAAAAGGAATTCAATAAAATCAGCAAAAATGTTACAATAAAGTTTCCTGAGAAAAAAATTAATGTTGTAACTTATAAAAAACCTTTCAAGAAAACTGCAGCCAAAAAGAGAATTGTAAAAAAAGATAATATAGAGAACCTTGAAGTCGTTGAGGATTATGCAGAATTGATCAAGAACAGGAGGGAGGAATTATCAATGACACAGGATGAGCTTGCACTGAAAGTAAGCGAGGGAAAAAATGTTATATCTAAAATAGAGCGAAATGCGTTTATGCCAAATATAGAAGTTGCAAGAAAACTCGAACGGACCTTAAATATAAAACTATTGGAAAGCGTTTAAAATTTACAATTTTTATCTATTCTTTTATGTACTTCAAATTTATATATTTCATAGTGATTATAGGTAATGATTTTCCTTGCACTTACACAGAATGAATATAATATTGCATTTTTAATTCTGCTATCTATACATGTTATATCTGCTATAACATTTGTTGGTGGTTCTATTTTTATATGGCTTATTTTATGGCCAGAATCGTACAAGCTGGATAATGATCAGCTGCGAACAAAGTTATTGGGCTTTGTAGGGCATAGATTTGCATTCTGGACAAATTTGACTCTCGGGCTTTTAATTATAACTGGTTTATTAATGACATATAAATATTTATTAAACTTTTCTCTTTATTTTCAGAGTTTAGCCGGTGAGCTTCTTTTTGTAGCAGAAATACTGATTATTTTAATGATAATTATAATGTATGGAAACAATATGTATCATGGAAAATTAATTGTAAGGCTCAATGAAAAAGGAGAGTACGAAAAAATTAAAAAAATTAGAAAGGTAACACATATATATTCAATGATTACCATGGCATTGATGATAATAATTGTAATTATAATGGTTGCAATGAGAGTCTATGTTTAATTTTTAATAAAAAAATTGTTTTTATGGTAATAAATTTTAAAAATATTTACCTTGCTGATGCTGCTATCCTTTCAATATCTTCCTTTTTCGATATTGCGTATGAATTTGCATCGTTTCTTGATGCTAACAAAATTTCACTTGCAAGGCATTCCTCAATATGTGGCTTGTGCTTGAATGATGCCTTTGTTGCGCCTATGCAAATATTTCTTAAGGCTTCATCAAGCCTTCTTGAAGGAGAAACATCAACAGATTTAGGAACGGCTATGCCGCCGTATTTTAATCTTGTTACCTCTTCTCGTGGTGCACAGTTTTCAATTGCAGTCACAAGTATCTGAATAGGATTCTGTTTTGTTTTTGCCTGTATAATTTCAAAGGCATCGCTTAATACCCTATAAGCTGAATATTTTTTTCCGGTCCATTTCTCACTTCTCATAAGTTTGTTTAAAAGCCTCTCAATAGTATTAATATTATGCTTTCCAGAAAGATAATTAGAAAATCTTCCACCGGTATCGAGATTAAGATATGAGGTTAAATTAATATATGCCGAAAGGCCCTGATCTTTTATCTGTATTCCAGAAATATCATATTTATTCATTATTAATTGTTCCATGTTATCACCTTACTGTTTTCTCCTTTCTGCCACGTACAAGCTCAAGCAGAGATATATCATTAACCTTTATGACCTTATATCTCACTCCAGGTATATCTCCCTTACTTCTGCCCATTCTACCGCCTATTCCCTCAACAAGAACTTCGTCATGTTCATCAATATAATTTATAGCACCGTCACCGGGAGCAAAAGCTGTAAGCTGCCTTCCATTTTTAATTAACTGGATTTTAACACATTTTCTTATTCCGGAGTTTGGCTGTTTTGCCTCAATTCCGACTTTCTCGATTACTATTCCCTTTGCCTGGGGAGAACCCTCAAGCGGATCGCTCTTTGTTCTTAAATCAAGCATTCTCCTTTTATAATCACGATCTGACCATTCATAATGTTTCCTTGCTTCCATTAATTTTTTTCCTGCATTCATACCATTTGGCATTATATCACCTTGATTTGGAAATTATCTTAATAACGTCATTATTCAATAATTTATAATCTTTTCCTATCACTCTTCTGGTTCTGCCATTCACAGCGCGAATGAAATTTTTTCCAATATCAGTATGTATTTTATATGCCAGATCTAGGGCAGTATCGCCATCCTTCATTATAAAAGCATCAGGGAGAACATTTCCATTTTTGTCCTCCCATTTATTTTCATCAAGCACAGGGTATACAACAATGTAACCAAGGCTTTTTATTATATCTGTTATAACATCATAAAATCTGGATATTTTATTTTCACTATATTGCTGGCGTATATGTTCCATAACTTTTTTTTGCTGGCTCCCAGATTTTTCTGTATATTTAAAATCCATAGAATCTGATGTAATATAACCATGGGCATATGCCTGTACTGTTAACAGTTCATATTGCGCTGAAATAAGATATATATTTCCCAATTCGTTTTTTATGGCTTCCCTGCCTTTATCAGAAATCAGGTCACACTTATTTCCTACGCTGAATATCGGTTTAAGGTATTTTAGTATCGATTCACTCAGATGATTGAAATCATTATCATTCCATGATATTAGCTTTTCTGGAAATTTTTCGCGGGTAACCAGTACCACCGCATCTTTCTCACTGAGGCCAAATGTTGCTATTCGTTTTAATAATTTTACTTCAAGCCTTTCATTTGCTGCATCCTCTTTTCTTGCGAATTTTTCCCAATCTCTACTGATCTTTTCGTTCATCCATTTTATTATTTCCCGATAAACAAGATTGACATCAGATGCTGGATCAATATATTCAGATGAGGGGTTTCCTTCTGAATCTGTTGTGCCGCTTGCATCAAAGAGGTTTATAATTATATCTGAGTCCCGAATATTATCCAGAAACTCATTCCCCATGCCCTTTCCCTCGCTGGCACCCTCTATAAGCCCTGGCACATCTATTATCTCAACGGGAATATACCTGATGCCATTAACACATCGCCCTTCCCGAGGAGTGCATTTTGCACCAATTTCACTTTCTGGGCATATGTCCTTGATAAAAGATATGCCCACATTGGGTTTTATTGTTGTAAATGGATAATTAGCTATATCCACAGTTATGGATGTAATAGCAGAAAAAAGTGTGGATTTTCCGGCATTTGGCTTGCCAATTAATCCGATTTTTAGCATTATTACTCAACTTCACGCATGTCATATCCTTTTGGGCATTCAAGTTTCCGGATAATTTTATTGATAACAATTTTTTTACCAGAATTTATATAAAGAAGGTTGCATTTTTCTATATTCGGGCATGTAAGATAATCACATTTCATTGATTTTAATTCTATTGATGAACCCTCAATCAGGCGCTTCCCTTTTTGAATATTATATCTATTGGGAAGTTCCTCCACTTCAATTGTAGATACTTTATTTTTATTATAGATAAAACAGGGATTTACCTGCTCCTTTACATCTTTTATCCTATAGCTTTTTCCTGGCTCAAGATTAAAGCATACATTTTTAATTCTGCATTCATCACATTTGCCGGTTAGTGGACCCTTAAACGTAAATTCTAAATCTTTCTTCGCCAGATCTATCCCTATTAAGCTTATTTTATTCAATTTAATCACTTTCCATAAATTCAATTTTTCATTGGCATCCTCAAACCTTATATGCTATTCCAGATATCATTGAGCCAGGTTGCCTTCTGGGGAACGGTCTCCACAGACTTAAATTTAAAGATATTCTTTATTTCATCAGTATATATATATTCTTTCCTGAAAAAAATCTTTAAAACAGGATTTTTTTCCCTGTTATGCCTGAAGGAACAGTGAAGCCAGAGAATATGGAATACAGCAGAACTATTAAATATATTCATGCCTTCACAGGCCTGTTAGATATGTTATGAACTAACTCGATCCCTGGTTCAAATCCTTGCTCTATCAGGGCATGGGTCACAAATAACCTTGCTGAACAGCAATAAGGAATATATAGCATAAGGAAGATTATAAAATATTCCAGCCAGAACATGGATCAGCGAATCAGCATATCTTATCACCGAAGGCCAAATGGAAATTAGATGTATTGGCATGTCCACTGAAATGCATAAAATATTAAGAAAAGAGTTATGTGTTCAGTTAAATCATGCATAAATGATTTTCAACAATGCAATGGGAAGATTTATGTAAAGATGCTTTTATTGTGCCCATTATTGGCAAAATTAAAGAATAAAATCTCAGAGCTATACAAATACAAAAAGTATAATCTATTTCTATTTTTATAAAATCTGCATCTATTTATTCTCGCTTATCTTTTATAATTGTACATAAAAGCCTTAAATTTTTCAATATAACACTGAGTCATCATCCTGTTCTATCAATTAAATTATTCCGGTCAATTTTAATGCATCCTCTGCAACATTTTCATCTAAATCTGTTTCACCGAGTATTGTATACCTTTCAGGCCTGATTCTATGTGCTATAGAAAGTGCTTTTATAGCAATGGCATCAGATATTTGATAATCAGATGCCCTCACAGATACGCCAATTAATTTATAAGTATCGTAAAGAGACTTCCAGTCACCACCGTGAAAATACATGGCTACAAGAGAGCCCATTGCTACTTGCTCTCCATGCATGGCCGTTCCACTGCCCAAAATTTCGAGGGCGTGTGCAAACAGATGTTCACTTCCACTCGCAGGCCGGGATGTGCCTGCAATTGCCATTGCAGTGCCAGATGCAAGGATTTCCTTTGTTACCATCCACACACTTGATTCAGTGCCGGGCTTTATCATACGGGCGTTTTCAATCAGGCCGCGTGAAGAATATTCTGAAATAACAGCGGCAGTTGTACTGAATACCTCACCCTTAACTCTTTCAGCCAATTTCCAGTCCAGGACGGCAGTTGCATTTGCTATAACATCCGCAGCACCTGCAGCCATAAAACGGTATGGAGCTTTAACCATTATTGCAGTATCAGCAATAATTGCAGATGGCATAGCTGCTTCTATTGATAAGAAAGATTTCCCGTCGTAAATAGATGCCCTTGGAGATGCTATTCCATCATGGCTAGGTGCAGTTGGTACACTGATGCAGGGAACAGAAAGGTCATATGCAATCTTTTTGGCAAGGTCAATTTTAGATCCACCTCCAACACCAATTACAAGGCCAACTTTAATAGAAGAAAACTGTTTTTTTATATTATTTATTGTATCCATTGTTGCCTTTTCAACTTTAATAAGTTTATAATCAAAGTCTGATAAAAGATTTGCAACAGCCCGCCCTGCAATATTGAATGTTTTTGACCCGGTGATTATAAGAATTGTTCCAGTTTTTAAATTTTTTTCGGCAACTTCATGAATGTTGTCAATAGCATTATGGCCAATATATACATCTTCTGGAAAATGCATAGCTCTGATTTTATTGAATTCCATTAATATATAATTATACAGTAAGATATAAATTTAGTTATAATATAAAATGCCCATGCCTGAATGAATATGGAAAAATGGCTTGCTGTTATTAATTGCTTTTTGATAAAGTTGCATCAACATGTTCAGAAAATGTGGTAATCAAAGATAGATTGTTTCATATTTAGTTTCCTCATCTCATAAAATACGAAAATAGTTATATGCGGCTCCTTAAAGATACAAGCTTTAGATTTTATGGTTTATTTCTTATTGTTATAAAAGATCAAAACTTTACCAGAAAATATAATTTTAATTATAATTAATGTAATTGAATCATTTTGATCGAATGATGAAGATGAAATATCGTACTCAAAAGTTATAATGGAAATTTATAGCTGGTAACATTAAGAATATATTATTATTGCAAATTTATATATATTTGTGCGTATAATATAAAACTTTCAACGGCCATATCATTTTGTATAAAGGAAATTTTATGCTAATCGTATGACATCTGTAAAACAAAAGTATAAATATTGCAATGTTAATTATATTAACATGGAAAAATATAGCATATTTTTAATTTCAGGAATTTTTATTCTTTCAGCTACATATGCTGTTGTTTTTTCTATACCTGGATCTATTCTCGTCAGGTATATGAATAACAGTATTTATTCCGGCATCATACCAAGAGTATTGCCAGTTTTTCTTATTTTTGGTGATGTTTTCATAGTAATACCTCTCTTATTTCCAATGAAAAATTATCGCAGAAATAGGGATTTCCTTTTCATAGCATCCATAATATTTATAATGGCTGGAACAGCGATTGCAGGCATAATACATGTTTCACCATTAAGTTCAGTTAATTATAATGGGTTGAGATCAGGATATTTAATTATAACTGGGGCATCAATGCTATTTTTTACTGTAGTAATTTCCCATTATCTCGTAGCCAGTTATAATAACATTGATAGCGAAAAACTTGAATTTTAAGCATTGATATAATTTTATATTAATAATAGTTGAACAAAAATAGCTTTATTGTTTGCCTTAATACAAAAATAATAATACTTGCCAATGATATAATGAGTTGAAATGAATATCAACAATGAAATGAGTTCTTTTGAAAGATTTATGATCACAGAGCGTAAAAGCTTTTATACAATTAAAGAGTATAAATTTATTATTTCTGGTTTTTTGAGATTTTGCGGAAAGGAGATAAAAAATATTGGAGCAGATGATATAGAAAATTATAAAAATTTCATAGTTGCAGAAAAGGGATATTCAAAGGCCTCACAATATTTAGCAATAAAAGCCATAAAATTATATTTCAAATATAAGAATATAGAAAGCCCACCAAACCTGGTAGCGCCAAGAAGATCTAAAAAGCTTCCAGTTTATCTAAATGAAAGCGATGCTTCAAAACTCCTTGAGATGTCGCACACTATAAGGAACAGGGCAATAATTTCAATTTTTCTATATACAGGTATAAGAGTCAGTGAATTGATAAATTTAAAAATTGAAGATGTTGATTTTGATGAAAATATCATATATGTTCGTTCAGGCAAGGGTGATAAAGACCGTATTGTTGTAATGCCAGACATATGCAAGATTGCTGTTATGGACTATTTGAAGGCAAGGATAAAAATTAAAAGCAATAATACCATGCTTTTTATTTCAAACAAAAAGACAAAATTTCACAGCAGTTCTATTGAAAGAACTATAAGATCTGTAGCACAGCGGGCCGGCATAAGCAAGATAGTTACACCTCACGTTTTGCGGCACACATTTGCAACATCTGTTTTAAGAAATGGAGGTGATATCAGGTTTATCCAGCAGATACTTGGCCATTCCAGCCTGGCTACAACTCAGATATATACGCATATAGATGATAATACATTAAAGGAAATGTATTCTAAACATATGCCAAAATATTAATTCTCTCTATTTGTCAAATAGCCAAGAAAGAAATTGAGCAGTTCAAGAATACTTTTATCTCCGTGTATTCCATCCAAAGCAGCTAAGGCCAATTTATTATATTCTTTTATTTTATTCATTGAATAATCATATGAGCCAGACTCTTTCACTATATTCTTAAGCTCTTCAAAATCGCTATCGCTCACATTTCCACTCTTTAAGCATTTTTCTATAAAGGATCTTTTGCTGCTGTCTGAGTTTTCATATGCCCTGATCATTAAAAGTGTTTTTTTGCCATCATTTACGTCTCCTTTTGATGGTTTTCCAGTTTTGGATTCATCGCCGAAAAGTCCGAGAACATCGTCATAAAGCTGAAATGCTATACCGGCATATTTTCCAAAATCTTTTAAATTGCTAATATATTCTTTATTTCCAGAAAGGTATGCACCCATCAATAATGGCCCCTGTATAGTGTATCTTGCTGTTTTTAAAAAGTGCAATTTCAATAAATTCTGTTCGCTGTAACTGTTTTCAATTGATGAATAAATATCCAGAAGCTGGCCTTTTCCTGTATCCTCAATAATCCTGGAAAATTCAAAGTCTGCGTCCAGTAGGTTTTGTACATCAAATCCAGAGATCAGGAGAGCCTCGTGTGAAAACGTATCAACAAGATCGCCTGCACTGATCGCCACATTTTCAGCAATTTTAGCCCTTTCAGGCACAGATAGCTTGGATTCAATAGCTTTGTGATAACTTGGTTTACCACGCCTGAAATCACTGGAATCCATTATATCATCATGAATTAAAAGGAATGATTGCGCCAGCTCAATGGAAATTGATGCTTTAATGATTTTATCATCCTGCCGCCTGAATAGATTATGACCGATTATCATTAAAATTGGCCTCACGCGCTTGCCACCATTCATTGTAAAGGATTTTAATTCACTTATAACATTTATAATTTTATCATCGTCGCACTGGTTAAGTTTTTCATTAAAATAAATTTCAAGTTCGTTATTAACCTTTGTTCTCATATCTGCAATTATATTTTTATATTCAAGTGTTGATGACAATTTAGCCAGTTATCAATTTAAATATTATTAATCTTTTCATTTCAAAATATTGGCTCCCAGATATATTTTTTTGTGTAAATTAATTTACTGCTTTGCCTACTTAATATTAATATATTATTTTCAAATGGTGGATTATGGTTAACGACTATATTTATAAAAAAGACGATGAAGCTGATGATTATAACGAACGGGGAATATCATATTTCAATGTTATGCAGTATCCTGATGCAATTAAAGAATTTACCAGAGCAATAAACCTGATCAAAACTGATCCTGATTTTTATATAAACAGGGCACTTGCATATTATTCAATGAAAATGTATAATGATGCAATAAAAGATTGCAAAAGTGCAATTAAACTGAGCTCTGATAGAGGAGATTATCATAATACGCTTGGTTCCATATATGATGATATGAATGAGCCTGAAAAAGCTATAGAAGAATTTAATGCTGCTATCCAGCTTGAGAACGACATGCCGGATTATTTCTATAATATAGGCAATGTTTACTGGAAAATCGGGAAAATGGACATAGCTCTTGAAGAATATACGAAAGCAGTTAATTTAAATTCTACAGATCCAGTATTTTTATACAAGAGATCACAGATTTACACGGCCATGAAGAAATATGATAATGCTATAGCCGATCTGGATGAATGCATTAAACTTGCACGAAACCCGGTTTATTATACAGATAAGGCCAGAAACCTTATGGAATTAAAGGATTACCAGAAGGCTTTAAAAACTGTTGACGAGGCACTTAGAGATTCACCTGAGGATATTTCTATTAAAGCATTAAAGAATGAAATTGAAAAACATTTGAAATGATTGAAGCATATAATGCACTGTATAATTACAGTTAATTTTTATTGAAACAGGCTAATGCAAAAAATAATTATTGGCAGTTTCAGGTAGCATAGCCATAACAATTAACAACGTGAATTGCATATAATTGTATGAAGGCAATACAGTTTTCCCGGCCGGGAATTGAAAATATAGAAATTGTAGACAGAAAACTTGTAGGCAGTGGCATCAAAGTAAAAATAACAAAGGCAGGTTTAAACCAGATTGATTACAATCTGATAGCTGGCAATGTTGTATATAATGTTAATCCAATGCCGCATATACCAGGATCTGAGGTCACTGGCATAGCAATGGAAGATGGAAAGTCAATTAAAAAGGGTGACCGTGTAATCGTATATAATAGAATTTTTGACAACAGTTGCGAGATGTGCCTTTCAGGAAACGAGCACCTTTGTTATAATGGAGGCCTCTGGGGAGTGGCCACAGATGGGGGATATTCAGAATATATATCAATCGGAGAAGAAAACCTTTTTAAGGTCCCAGACAGCATTGATGATAATACTGCAGTCAGCACCGGCATAGGTGCATTGACAGCATATCACGCCATTAAAATGGCCGGATCAAGCATGGGCAAAAAAATTCTTATATATGGAGCCGGCAATACGGGGATTTTTACTGTCCAATTAGCAAAATATATGGGGCTTGACGTATATTTATACTCCAGCAATAAAATGCTTGATTCCCTTAAAATAAATATTTTACAGGAAATCCCGGATAATTTTAAGGCTGATATTATTATAAACCCACTTGGCGGGGACATATTTGGGAAGTCGCTTTCCCATTTGAAGAGAAAAGGCACAATAGCTACATATGGTGTTTTGACTGGAAGAACCGCACAGATAGATATAGCAAATATATACACAAACGAATTGAAATTGGTAGGTTCAACAGGAGGGACAAGAAATGACCTTTTTGAATTGCTAAATATTCTTGCCTCTAAAAAATTTATGCTTCCTGTATACCGTGAATTCAGCCTCTGGGACCTGCCAGCAGCTCTAAATGCCTTTAAGGAACGGAAAAATGGAAGAATTATACTTAATTTATAAATTTTTTAATTTATCAATTCTTTCTGCTATATTCCCGTTGAAAATATATGAGGCAGAAACCAGTATATCTGCACCTGCCTCAACTGCCTTCTTCCCTGTTTCATCATTAATTCCTCCGTCAATTTCAATTCTGGTTTTATAACCATTATTGATTATATATTCATGTGCTTTTTTTATTTTTTCCAGGGCACCTGGCAAAAACTTCTGGCCAGAAAAGCCAGGATACACTGACATTATAAGCAAAATCTCTGATGAATCAAGGAATTTATAAATTTTAGGCAGATCGGTATCAGGATTTATGACAATGCCATATCTGATCCCTTCATCATTCAACTTTTTAAGAAAGCTATCTATCTCCAGTGGAGCCTCATAATGTATGAGCAGAACGTCACAACCTGCCTTTACAAATGACATATAGTATTTATCTGGCCTTTCAATCATTAAATGCCCATCCAGCCTTGCCTTGGTATTTCTGCGTATAGCGGAAATAAGGTCTGGCCCCATTGTGATATTGTCAACAAAATGGCCATCCATTATATCAAGATGGAATGAAGCGGCACCAGCCCTTTCACACTCATTTACCTGATCGGCTAAGTGGCCAAGGTCGGATGAAATTATTGATGGTGATATTTCTATTTCTTTCACATAATGTAATCAATATATTACATTTAATTATTGTTATTCTTTATTATGAATGTTGATCTGTATTAAAAAAACTGGCCACTTTTTACCTGTTTTGCTTTATGTTATTTATCTCCTTTTCAATTTCGAAAAATTCCTGAGTAAAATTATAATGAAATTTAAATTTGGAACTGTAATTAAAAAGCATCAAAAATAACATTGCTGCTTTTTATTACATTTAAGAAACCAGATCCGGGAGAATTCGGGTAAGCTGGCTAATTGTAAGAAAATTGCAAACTGAAGGATAATTTATCTATTTCCATGTTTTCTGTAATCGTTTCAGTATAAATTTTAAATAATTTCAATTCTGTACACAATGGTACTTTTTGCTCTTTGTTATTTACATTATTATAACAGGTTCTTAATTGAAATTTTAAATACAATTATCAACTTTAAAATTAAGCTTATCTGTTTAAAAATAAAATATATTTATTACTCTATTTTTAAATCTTTTTCTTCAGATTTTTCCTCTTTTTCCACTGTTACTTTCAAGGTTCCATTTTCATAAGTTGTCTTTGCTGTGTCAGCCTTCACATTTTCTGGTAATTCCAGTTTTCTATAATAACCAAGCGATGATGTTTCCTTTAAGTAATAATTCTTCTTGTTGGTTTCATTATTGGTTTCTTTATTTGCTTCAATTGTTATTGTATTCTTCGACATCTTGACTTTTACATCCTTTTTATCTATTCCCGGTATATTTGCAGTGATTTCTAAAGAATTGCCCAGATCTGCAATATCAACGTCAGGCATTTCAATATCGGTATCAAAATCATATCCATATGATGTTCCATACGGTACCATGAATGAATCAAGTATTGAATCTATATTTTCTAAAGCCGCCCATGGATTCAATGCCTTCTGTCTTTTTGCCCTTTTTGCTGGCAATCTTGCTTTTTTATCATTCACCATTTTTGTCACCTTGTATATAACAATAACTTAAAAATATTTAACATTTTTTATTTTTGGAATATTTATATTATCTCAAATGGATTTTGAATAGTTGTATATATTAAAAGCTCATTTTGAAAGGATAGAAATTGGAACAAGAAATTAAAAATATAAGAAAAATTGAGATTCTATATCTTGGAAGGCTTTTGCCAGTATTTCTGCGCTTCGGTTCGGATAGAAAAAAATCAAGAAAACAGGATGAATATAATTATAAAATTGAACATAATGGAAGAACTGCTGTCAATGTTTTTATACGGCTTGGCCCCACGTTTATAAAACTTGGCCAGGTATTATCTGCAAGGCCGGATTTGCTTCCAAAAGAATACTTAAAAGCCTTTTCTGATCTCCAGGATAAGGTTCCGCCAGACAATTTTGCCTATGCGAGAGAAATAATTGAAAAAAACGTCGGCAAAATTCATAATGCATTTGATGAATTTAACGAAAATGCTATTTCAGGTGCATCGCTTGGGCAGGTTTACAGGGCAAAATATATGGGGAAGGAGGTAGCAGTAAAGGTAAACAGGCACAATATTGACTATACATTAAAGCGGGATTTAATTGTTATCAAGAAACTGCTGCATTTATTTAAAAGATTCATGGATAATTTCTTATATATCAGCATTTCAAATGTTCTGGCGGATTTTTCAGCAAGGATATATGAAGAAACAAATTATCTTATAGAAGCTGAAAACATAAGAAGAATAAGAAAAAATATAAAAAAATATGATATAATTGTACCTGATATCTTATTCGAATCAAAAGAGGTGCTTATATTATCATATATTCCTGGCATAAAAATCACAGATGTTAAAAGTTTAAAAGATGCACATATAGATTTAAAAAAACTTGCACATAAATTGGACTTGACATTTATTCGCATGCTGCTCAGGAATGATATATTTCATGCCGACCCTCATCCTGGCAATATTGCTGTTTCGGAAGAGGGCCGCATAATATTATATGATTTTGGAATGGTTGGCCGGCTTGATGATGATACACGCTTTAAATTGCTGAAATTATATGACGGCCTCATCAATAAGGATCCAGACATGATTATAGATTCTTTAACGGAGCTTAATGCACTCTCTCCAGCAGCCAACAGAGGAATCGTAAGGAGAGGGATAGAATTATCAATAGCAAATCTAGCCGGGGCAAATGTCAATGAGATGGATATACAGGAATTATTGCAGATAGCAAATAATGTAATATTTGAATTTCCATTCCATTTGCCAAGAGAGCTGGTTCTATATATGCGAATGTCGTCTTTGCTGGAAGGAATATGCAAAACGCTTGATCCGAATTTTAAATTTGTGCTTGTATTGAAAGATATCCTGTATGATGAAGGAATGCTTCAGGAACTGTATAAAAAACAACTTTCAGAATTTGCACAGAAGGCCGTGGTATCGATTGAAAAGGGATTGGATGTACTTCCACTTCTCAAAAGGTCGCTTGAGGAATCTGGCATTCAACAAAAAAAAGATAGTAATAAAATGCCCATTACAGTTTTTCTTTCAGCTATATTTATTGCCATGGTATTTTATATAAGGTTCCATCCAGTAATATCATATATAATAATGATTGCAGATATTATAATTTTTATATACAATTTAAAAAAATAATAAATTATTCTATTTTGACTGTTTTCACATTCTTTACCGGTATTTTAAGTGATAAAACACCATCAATATATCTGGCTACAAAATCCTGTTCTGTATCTGCCTCAAGCGGAAGTCCTATTCTCTTAAAAACTTTTTCTGGCCTCTGATTCTCAAATAGGTTGCCAGGGGGCTTTATTGTTCTTTCAGCCCTGATTACCACAGCATTCTGTTCCACTGTTACCCTTATATCATCACGTGCAAAGCCAGGAAGGTCTGCATCGATTCCTATATAACCGGCGTCCTCATACATTGTCACGGGAGGATAAATAAAAGACATTATCTCTTTTGCCCTGTTGTTAACAGTTTTCATAAATTCGTCCGAATAATATTTAAGCGGTCTGTACATAATACAAATATAGAATGTGATTACTAAAAGTTTATGTTATTTAGAGATTGACTTAGAATTAAATTTTTCAAAATCATTGACCAGGGCGAGGGCAAATGTATATGGATCTTTTTTTTCTAAATCTTCATAATTTATGTTATCGAGATATGCTTTATATTTTTCAAATAAAGTCTGTAAAACAATCTCCCTTAATTTCATATTATATCTTCTTTGTATATTCCTTTTATTCCATTTAATTATATAATCAAGAAGTTCTCCATAATTTTCGCCAGATATTGAATTCAGCCCAATAACAGGAGTACCGAGCTTGTTGCTCATGCTCAATGATTCTTTTATATCCTTTATAGCAAGGTAAGAACCATTCATATCTATTTTGTTAATAACAAATATATCACCAATTTCCATTATGCCTGATTTTATGGCCTGTATTTCATCTCCAAGCCCTGGTGACAGTACTACACAGGTAATATCTGCGATATTCATTATCTCAACGTCTGACTGGCCTGAGCCAACAGTTTCAAGAATGATAAAATCGCTGCCAGATGCTTCAAGTATTTTTGTTATGTCCCATGAGTATTCGGATAATCCACCGTTGTAGAGCCGGTTAGATGTACTTCGCATAAATATGCCAGATTCTGTCAGGGCTGCCTGCATACGTATTCTGTTGCCCATTATCGCTGCTCCGGAGAATGGGCTGGATGGATCAACAGCAAGAATTGAAACTTTTCCATGCTTTGCAAGCATTGGAGCAAGCCTGCCAATTATTGTGCTTTTGCCAACACCGGGAGGGCCGGTTATTCCAATTATTTTGGCATTGCCATGATGGAATATTTTCTTTATAATTGTGCGCCGCACTTCATTATTTGAATTTTCAATGATAGATATTGACCTCGCAATGCTTCTGTTGTCGCCGTCCAGTATTCCATCAATAAGATTATCTATATTCATTTTCTCTCATTTTCCTGATTTCTTCTGCTTTCCCTTTTACAAAGTCAATGATAACAGTGAGCGGAGTACCCGGGCCAAAGTTTCCAGTTACGCCAATTTTTTCAAGTGCTGGCTTATCTTCATCAGGGATTATTCCACCACCAATAACAGCTATATCATAAACACCTTTCTTTTTCAGTATATCCATTACATTTTTAAAAGCAGTCATATGTGCACCATTCAAAAGGCTCAAAGCTATTATGTCAACATCCTCATTTATGGCTGTATCAACAACCTCTTCAGGTGTTGGCAGCAAACCTGCATATATAACATCTATTCCGGCATCCCTTAATGCTTTTGCCAGGACAAATATGCCCCTATCGTGGCCATCGATGGCAGGTTTTGCAAGCAATACCTTGATCGGATGATCAATAAATTTTTGGTTCTTTCCATTCTCCAAATATATCCCTCCCTACATTTGATATCTCTTCCAGTGTACAGTAATTTCTTACGCAATCCATAATATATGGCATTAAATTAATGCTATCGTCTCTCATTGCCTCTTTGAGCCTGGAAAGTGAAGAGCTTACAAGCGATTGGTTTCTTCTATTCTTTACTTCTTCTAAATGGGCTATCTGTTCCTTCTCTGCAACATCTGATATTTTTAAGGTGTTTATAGGTTTTTCACCTTCATCTACGTATTTATTTACACCAACTATTATATCCTCATTATTTTCTATTCTTAATTGTTTTTTATATGAGGTATCTGCTATTTCTTTCTGTATGAACCCAGATTTTACAGCATTCAGTATGCCGCCTAATTTCTCAATTTCCGCAAAATACTTGTATGCTTCAAGCTCCATCTCTGCTGTCAGCCTTTCCAGATAATATGAACCGCCAAGAGGGTCAATTACATCAGCTATTCCACTTTCCTCGGCAATTATCTGCTGAGTACGTAAAGCAACCTTTACTGCATCATCCGTTGGCAGTGCCCATGCCTCATCATAGGAATTTGTATGAAGGCTCTGTGTTCCGCCAAGTACGGCAGCCATGGCTTCTATTGTTGTCCTGATAATATTATTAAGCGGCTGTTGCCATGTAAGGGTATAGCCAGAAGTTTGGGTGTGGAATTTTAAAGACATGCTCTTTGGATTTTTAGCATGGTATTTTTCCTTTAAAACAGTTGCCCATATTCTTCTTGCTGCCCTGAATTTTGCAATTTCTTCAAAGAAGTTAATGGATGAATTAAAGAAAAATGACATTCTGGATGCAAAATCGTCAACGTTAAGTCCAGCCTTCATTCCCATTTCTATATAATAAAAACCATCAGCAAGGGTGAATGCAAGTTCCTGAACTGCACTTGACCCGGCCTCCCTTATATGATAACCAGAAACACTTATATAATTCCATTTAGGCACATTTTCTGTTGAATAAACAAGCATATCGCGTATCAATCTTATATGGGCCTCTGGAGGGTACATCCACTCTTTCTGTGCTATATATTCTTTTAAAATGTCAGCCTGAACGGTACCACCAATTTTTTTCAAAGATATTCCTGCTTTCTCTGCCAGGACAAAATACATTGCAGTAAGAATTGCTGCTGGTGCATTTATTGTCATTGATGTGGTAACTGCAGAGAGGTCAATTCCATCAAATATTCTCTCCATGTCATACAGTGAGGAAACATTGACACCACATTTTCCTACCTCTCCTTGAGATCGCCGGTTATCGCTATCGTATCCATAAAGCGTTGGCATATCAAAGGCGATACTGAGGCCAGTTTCACCATTATTTATCAGATACTTTAATCTTTTATTTGTATCCTCAGGAGTCCCAAAACCTGAAAACATCCTCATAGTCCAGTTTCTTCCACGATACATATTTGGATAAATTCCCCGGGTAAATGGATACTCGCCAGGATAGCCATTCAGTTCATTTATGCCAACTGGCACATCTCCTTCAGTATAAAGTTCCTTGATCTTCATGCCAGATGAATTTACCCTATCTTTGCCGGAATACTCGGTTTTTTTATTCCAGGGTTCCAGTACCCTGGCCTTCCATTCATTGTATTTCTTGTCCTCGGTAAACGATTTCTGGATTTCCCTGATTTTCATTTCCCAGTAATTTTCCATAATATCTAAATAGAGAAAAGGATTAATAATTTTCTAATTAAGAAATAAGTAATGTTAACAATATAAAGCCTGGTTTAATTATTGTTTAACATTTAGATTTCAAAACTGCTTCACTCATAATGTCTACCTTATTTGTTATAAATCCATTCAGATTTGCCTGGTATATGTTTATTCCATCCTTCTGGCTGTCAACTGTCCAAGGTAGAATTATATAGCCCTCTTCCTGCATGGTTAAATAATGTGGCATATCATCCTGGTGATATTCTGGAAGATATATAGAAATGCCAAGAGACTGAAGGTCTCTGCCTGTTATGCCTCCAAGAATATTTTGCGAATGGCGGTCATAATCAAGCCCCATCAGGATATCTGTATCCAGCTCCCTTGTGCGCCTCAGTGCATATGGATCAAAGGATATTATAGCAACATTATCCCTCATACCTGCACTTTTCACTGAATCAAGGGTAAAGTCCGCAATTTTATTCTCAATTCTTTTTCCTTCATCTGTTACTGTTTTTAACTCAATAAGAAAGAACTTATCAGGAAATGCCGAGAACACATCGTCCAGTTCTGGTATATGGCCAGAACCCAATTTAACCGCTTTTATTTCTGTTGAGGCCATATCCTCTATATTTCTATCAAGGTTTCCCAGCCGCATAAGATTAAAGTCGTGAATTACGTATACCCTATTATCAAGAGATAAATGGACATCCAGTTCAACCATTTTTGTATACTTAAATGCCTGTGAAAATGATTCCATTGTATTTTCTATGCATTGTGATGGAAGCCCCCTGTGCCCAACAACTGTGAACTCTGAACTTAACAGATTTTTAATTTTCATGGACTGTAATTTAAATGTTGATAATAATATTTTGCGAAAATTGTTCTCTAAATAATCATAGCAATATATAAAATAAAAAGTATATCACGATGTGTGGAAATTATATATCAAATTTTTTTATTATTTTCTCGTTATAATAGCTTTCATATGTATATTTTCTCAGCAGAGGGTAATAATTCAAATTAAATTTTCTTAAAATTTCGCGTACCTCCTTTGAGGAATAGGAAACGTCGAATGTATCTTTTATATAAGTTTGAATTTCGTTAACCGTGCATACTTTTTTATTTTCAATACACTCCTCCAAAATTATCATTTCGTTCCTGTGCAATTTGGATGGCCTTCCCATATAGCTTTTAATAGCTATTTTATTTTTTTCGCTATCTTTCATTAATCCAACGGAATTCTCAGTCTCATATTCCATAATTTCACCCAACAATAATGTAATGCAAATAACGTATAAATACGTTATCATCTTTGTATTATATTTCATTTTATAACGAATAAATTTAAATTTTGATGTATTTTATTATTCAGTTATGAAATTTAAAGATGATTACAGGAGGATTGTAAATGTTAAAACTATAGTTCGAAATTAATAAAATTAGAGCCGAAAGTTGAACATAAAATGCAGATTCATACAGTTTAAATAAAAAATATCTTTATTATAGAATTATAATAATATTAAAGATAAGAATTATTCAGATTGGCTATTCATAAAATATTATGCCAGAATTAAATTTTACGAGCACTCCATAAAAAATTAAATACTACATGAATATAATAAATATATATGATTCACCAGGACATAGAGGCAGACAACATTAAACGCCAGTGGATGGAATTCTTCGATGAATTTGATTATAATGATGCAATAAATAAACTCAGGACAGATTATCCTGATATCAAATCCCTTTATATTGCATATAATGATATTACCAGCTTCAGTTCAGAGTTTCTTGAAGGATTGATGAACGATCCATATTATTATTTAACTATAGCTGAGCACTATCTGCAGGAAACGCTTGGAATATCTGGAAACAGGTTAAGGCACGTTAATGTCCGAATTGAGAATATACCAGATATAAGTGGCATAAAATATGAAATTAGAAATGTCAGAAGCAGCAATGTAAATTCTTATATAGCAATAAATGGAATTATCAGAAAGAATACAGAGGTCCTTCCAAGATTGGAAGTTGCTGCATTTAAATGCCCGGCATGTGGAGAATTAACATATGTACCGGAAGACAAACATAAATTATTTGAACCAACAGCCTGCCAGTCATGTGGCTGGAACAAAGGAAAATTAAAACTTATACCGGAAGAATCAGAATTTGTTGATAGCCAGAAACTTGAAATACAGGAAAATCCAGACACTATAGATGGAACTTCACAACCACAGCGTATTACACTTGTAATTGAGGATGATATAACTGGCAAGATATATCCTGGGGATCGAGTAACAGTCTATGGCATTTTAAAGGCAGATGAAAAGCAGATAGGAAACACCATGCTGACAGAATATAATATTTATTTAAGTGTTAATAATTTCAAAAAGGAAACAAGGGATTTTGAGGAAATCAAGATCAATGATGAGGATGAAAAGAGAATAAAGGACCTTGCAAAAGAGCCAAATATTATAGATAAATTAGCACATTCCATAGCACCGTCTATATATGGCCTTGATGTGATTAAAAAGGCCCTGGCACTTCAACTGTTTGGCGGAGTCAGAAAAATTATGAAAGATGGCACACACATAAGAGGTGATATACATATACTTATGATTGGCGACCCTGGAACAGCAAAATCACAATTATTGAGATATATGACTTTTATTTCACCAAGAAGCGTGTTTGCATTTGGTAAAGGCTCAAGTGCTGCTGGATTAACAGCGGCAGCAGTTCGTGATGATTTTGGAGAGGGCCGGTGGACACTGGAAGCAGGAGCCCTTGTGCTGGCTGATAACGGGTTTGCTGCTATAGATGAGCTTGACAAGATGGACAAAAATGATACTGCTTCAATGCATGAAGCTATGGAACAGCAATCGGTTACCATATCTAAGGCCGGCATAATGGCCACGTTAAAATCGAGATGTTCTATACTTGCTGCAGCCAATCCAAGGTTCGGCCGATATGACCCATTGAAAACAATTGCAGAACAGACTGAATTTCCACCACCATTGCTTTCAAGGTTTGATATCATTTTTAAGTTAATTGATACGCCGAATAGGGAAAATGATGACAAATTGGCTGAACATATACTTATGACCAACAGGCTTGGAGAAATATATAGAAGCCTTGAAAATAGCAATATTGACATCACGATACCTGAAGAGGAAAATTTTACCGCAGAACTGGACAAGGATTTAATAAGAAAATATGTATCTTATGCAAAGAATAGAATATTCCCAAGATTAAGCGATGAAGCAATTCAGATATTGAGAGAGGAATATGTAAAAACAAGGTCAAGTGGAATAGATTCAGTACCTATTACTGCAAGGCAGCTTGAATCAACAATAAGGCTCGCAGAAGCATCAGCAAGATCCAGGCTTTCACAGATAATTACCATAGAGGATGCACTTCTTGCAAAAGGAATTGTAGATTATTATTTAAAGGACGTTTCATCCATGAATGGGCAGGTAGATATTGATATTTTAAATACGGGCATCAGCACAAAACAGAGAACAGAGCTTGAAGTGGTGCTTGCTGCAATTAGAGAGGCAAAAGACAATCTTGGCGATCAGAAAAAGGCTCCAGAAATAGAAGCAGTTATCGATTTGCTGAAGGCAAAGGGAATCAGCAGGGAGAGGGCAGAAATGGATCTTGCACGCTTAAAAAGTGATGGATTCATCTATGAACCACAGAATAAAAGGGTAGATGTGATCTGATGGAGCGCATAAATATGAAAATCCTCAATGTGCGTGGTGAAATTATGCTTGCTGCAGCAGATAGCAATATTATAGATAAAGAGTTCAGGGAGGGGAAACTTCATATCAAGGTCTCAACAGAGTTCTATGGCAATATAGCTGTATCTGATGAGGTTTTTATTTCATCGCTTAACCTGTGCACCATTGCAAATCTTGTTGGAGAGCATGTTGTAAACACAGCAATTGATGCAAATTATATTGATAAAGATAATGTCATAAGAATAGATGGCGTTCCTCATGCACAGATGGCTAAAATGATATGAATGCATATTATTTTATTTTTTTATAATATAGCCATGACAACTTATGTAAGCCAGAAAACAAACACACAAATTTAATGGTAAAGGATATATATTGTTAGATAATAGGGAATAACTTACACTTAACGGATGGTAACATGGCTGATAGTAAGAATGATAAAGAAAATTTTCAGTATATAGTTCGAATTGCAAATAAAGATATAAAAGGAGAAAGGCCGATCTCACTGGCACTTGCCGATATCGATGGCATAGGTGACCGCCTGGCGCGGGTACTCATACAGAAATTTAATGTTCCAGAGAGAATGCAAATAGGCAAATTGAGCGAAGAACAGGTACTTGAAATAAGAAAAATTGTTGAAAGTAAAGAATATGAAGGAATACCGGCATGGCTTTTAAACCATAGAAAGGACATTACTACAGGCAAAAATTTAAACCTGCTATCAAATGATTTGAAGTTGCAGAATACTGATGACATAAATTTAATGAAAAAGATGAGATCATACCGTGGAATACAGCATGAACGTGGACATAAAGTTAGAGGGCAGAAAACCAGGTCAAATGGAAGGCATGGATTATCAATGGGAGTAATAAGAAAGAGCCAGGAACAGAAAAAATAAGGTGATGTAATGGGTGACCCAAAATTTCAAAGAAAAGAATACTCAACTCCCAGGCATCCCTGGGAGAAGGAGAGAATAGATTACGAAAAAGGTATTTTAAATAAGTATGGATTAAAGAATAAGAGAGAGCTCTGGAAAGCAGAAGCAACCCTGTCATCATATAGGGCACAGGCAAGGACACTTCAGGCAAAAATGAGGAGCAATGATCCACTTGCACAGAAACAGTTCCAGCTTTTATTGAAGAAACTCAACAGGTTAAATTTGCTGAGTGAGGGAGCAACACTGGATGATATTCTCGCATTAACGCTTGACAATATACTTGATAGAAGGCTGCAAACAATAGTGTTTAACAAGAATATGGCAACTACAATGAAACAGGCAAGGCAATTAATAACACATGGCCACATAATAGTCAGCGGCCATACTGTTACAATACCAGGGCTTGCGGTGGAAAAATCTAATGAGGACACCATTGCTTACAACGAAAAATCTCCATTTTCAGATGAAAAACATCCTATAAGGCTTATACTTGCAGGAATAGAGGAAAAGGAAGAACCAGAAAATGATGAAAAAGGTGAATCACAATGAACAAAGTAGGAATAGCTCATATATATGCCTCACAGAATAACACAATTATACTGATTACTGACCAGACCGGTGCAGAGACTATAGCTAAATCTACAGGCGGCATGGTAGTCAAGAATGATCGGGAGGAATCCAGCCCCTATGCAGCAATGAAAGCTTCTGATATTATAACAGAAAAGCTCCGTGAGAAGGAAATAACAGATTTAATTATAAGAGTGAGAGCCCCGGGCGGCAGCAGATCCAGAATACCGGGCCCTGGTGCACAATCTGCAATCAGAACATTATCCAGAGCGGGTTTTAAGATTCTCAGGATAGAAGAAGTTACACCAACACCACATGATGGCACAAAAAAGAAAGGCGGAAAAAGAGGAAGGAGAGTTTAAAGATGCTTGAAATTCTTGATTTAAAAGATAATTTTATAAGATTTTCCATTGATGGAATCACTCCCGGAATCGCGAACTCAATCAGAAGAACGTTGATAAATGACATACCAAAGCTTGCAATTGAAAATGTTATATTCCATCACGGTGAAATCAGGGATATGGATGGGAATGTATATGATTCTTCACTGCCATTGTTTGATGAGGTTGTGGCATTGAGGCTTGGTCTCGTTCCATTAAAATCTGATATGAAATTAAACTTCAGGGATGAATGCAGTTGCGGTGGAAAAGGATGCGATTTATGCACTGTTACATATTCAATCAATAAGCTTGGTCCTGGCTATGTTTATTCTTCCGATATAATACCGGTTAATCATCCAGAGCTTACTGTAAGCGATCCCCTTATTCCAATTATTGAACTCAAAAAAGACCAGGCCATACTGGCAACATGCGAGGCAATAATGGGAAGAGGAAAAGAGCATGCAAAATGGCAGGTTACATCAGGCGTTTCCTATAAATATTCAAGAAAATTTTTTGTTGATAAATCCATTTTCAGTGGCTGGGAATTCTACAAAGAAAAGTGCCCAAAATCAGTGGTAAGTGAAAATGATAATGAAATTGTATTCACTGATGATGTGCCATGCAGCTTCCTTTCACAATTATTCGAGCGTGATGGCTCAAAGTTTGTAGAGGACAAAAATAAATTTATTTTTAAATTTGAAACTGATGGCTCAATGAAGGCCTGCGAAGTACTTGGATATGCTTTAAAACGTTTACAGGAAAGATATACAATCTTGAGTGAAAGTTTATCCGAATAATAAAATTTAATTCGTATTCTAATTTATACTTTATTTAAAATAAATTTTACATTGTTGCAATTATATGCATAAGAGCCGGAAATGATTCATATGCAACGTAAATACCAACTAATATGATTATTATTGAAAATACTTTACGCAAATCACTTTTTTTCTTCCCAAGGTTAACTGATACCTTTGTTCCAAAATAACCTCCAAGTATACCGCCTAAAACATATACTATAGCAACAATAAAGAGGACATCGCCAATTAATCCACCTGTAACAAATTTAAGGCCAGGGGCAACTATTGAATATCTTATAGCAGTTACAATTCCGAATGTTCCAACTGCAAAGAGAGATGTGCCGATTGCCCTGCTAATTTTAATTTTAGTCGAGGCAAGCAATCCTGGAACAATTAAAAATCCTCCGCCAATGCCAAAAAAGCCCGATGCAAAGCCTACAATAAGTGAATAAAGTGAAACTTTATCATATTTTGTTTGTTTTGAAAGATTCTTGCAATCTTCATCTGGAACACTTCTGCATTTGCTTATATACATATAAGCTCCTATTGCTATCATCAACATAGAGAAAAAGAACAAAAGTTCTCCACCAGCTATGATAAGGCCAACTGATGAACCTATAAGCACGCCTATTATGCCAATTATTGCAAAAATTGCACCAAGTTTAAAATTTACATTTTTTTTCTTATAATGCTGGTAAAAATTAATGTATGCTGTAATCCCAACTGCAAGCGCTGTTGTGCCTATAGCAAGATGGGGATGGTGTATTCCAACAAAATATATGAAAAGTGGGACGGCAAGTATTGAACCCCCGCCTCCAATTAAACCAAGGCTGAAACCAACGGCAATACCGGAAATGGCTGCAAATGCATATTCTAATAATGTTATATCAATCATTAATGTCAGTAGTGAATTGCGATTTTATATAAATATGTTATTCATATCTTAATATAAAAAATCATATTTTTGAAAATATATTAATTAATTCATAATATAGGAAATTTAATTTTCATGCAGTAAATTGCTCAGGTGATATAGTGCCTTCCCTGCATTTGAATTGTCTATGATAATCCATATTTCCGTATCCAGGCGATAAATATTTGTGAAATTAATGCCATATGTCATCAAATAATCAGTTATTAAAAGTGTGAGCCCTGGTGTAAATGAGGATTGTTTTGGCAATATAATTTTAATTAATGCAATTTTGCTGTTCTGATTCCCTGTACTTGCAATGCATATGTATGCATTTGATTCTTTCATAACCAGTATGCTATTATCCGGTACCTTTCTTATATCATCGAAATAAAGTATGCTATATTCATATTCTATGGTAAGGGAGGAACGCTTAAGTATGTTAAGATCGCCTGCATGTTGCATTGTTGTAGTTTTCATGCTTGCCAGTACCTTTACTATAGTATTGAATTTAACATTTTTACCGGTCATTGCCTCCACTTTGTCCTTAATATTTTCAGCTATTTTTGTATAATTGGACAGGCCACTTGATATAACCATAGAATAAATCAAATTATTGCTTACAATAACTTTTACAGAATCGGATATTTTTACCATAAACATCCATTATATTAACGTATAAATTCCTTGCTATTGAAAAATAATTAGAAAATCAGAAATTTGATTAATTACTGTAATTTATGCACTGTTTAATTTTTTAAAGCTAATTTTGATATATACTCAAGCATAAGGTTAATTAAAGGCAAATCAATAGAAGCAATCAACGGTGCTTATGAAAATTGGAATTATAGCCAGGATAAATTGCCATTCATGCATAAGGATTGCCAGGCGCATACTCGAGTTAATACCAGAAACATGGGATATACAGCTTGAAAGCAAACTGGCGAACGCAGTTGGGAGAAAGGGCATTAGTTTCAAGGATATAGATGCTGACATTATAATAGTTATCGGCGGTGACGGTA
The DNA here is from genome assembly GCA_038729085.1 of Ferroplasma sp. Taxonomy (GTDB): domain Archaea; phylum Thermoplasmatota; class Thermoplasmata; order Thermoplasmatales; family Thermoplasmataceae; genus Ferroplasma. The sequence goes on from JAVYST010000004.1 coordinate 56,168, forward strand.
CAATATTGAAGACAGCACAACTTTCCCATGGCAAAATTCTGGGAATTAATGTCGGCGGCCTTGGTTTCTTATCTGAAGTTGAAATCGGCAATGTAGAAGAATCTATTTATAGCCTGATAAATGGCAACTACAAAACATATGATGTGATGAAACTTGACGTTTTCATCAATGGCGTTTTCTTCGGGAGGGGAATAAATGATGTTGTAATACACACTGCAAGAATATCTAAAATCAGGAAATTCAGCGTATATATTAACGATCGTTTTATGGAAAATACAAGCGCTGATGGAATTATAGTAGCTACGCCAATCGGGTCAACATCATATTCATACAGCGCTGGCGGCCCGATTCTTATACCATCATTAAAGGCCATGGTAATTTCATATATTGCACCATTTGGTTCACGATTGAGGCCAATAGTATGCCCTGATACAAGCAAAATCACTGTTAAAATAATTGGAAAATTCAGTTCACTGGTTATAATAGATGGCCAGCGGGAAGCAGTGGTAAATGATAGCGATCTTATAGATATAAAGGTTTCCAGTGAAACATTAACATTTATTGAACTGAAAAATTCGTTCTATGATAGATTGAGAGAGAAGTTGATAAAAGATGTGGTCAATTAGGGAAAGAACATTAAAAATGATTATGGAAGCCTCAAAGGATTCACTGCCAAATGAATTTGGAGCACTTCTTAGGGCAGAACACAATATAATATACGAAATTGCAATGATACCTGGAGCAATAAGTGGAAGTGTTCACGTATTATTTTCAATGTATGCTATACCAATAGATTTTACTTATGTTGGTTCGGTACATTCCCATCCATCTGGAAATACACATCCTTCCGATGCTGATCTCCATATGTTTTCAAATTCAGGCCCTGTTCACATTATAGTTGGTTATCCATATAACCTGAATAATTATTCTGCTTATGATAGGAATGGAAACCCCATAAAAATTGAGATAATTTAATACTTATATCGCAGTATGGCACAGTAGCCTCCGAATTTTTTGATTATATTTCCTGAGTCAGTGTATTCGCTTATTATATGGATATTGGCTCCCGATATAGAATCAAGAAGCTCTCTTGCTTCAGGCGTTTTAAATTTGCTTTCAGAAATTAAAATATCATCTACCATATTCATTGCAGCATATTTTCGAATTTCATCATATCCATAAATGCTCAAACCGGTTTTATTGAGGTTTTTCAGAAACTTCTCTATTAAGCGCTCATCCCCGGCCATTTTTGCACCCTTTAAAAGCTCGGCATTTTTCTCATCATGCAAAAATTCATATATTCCCCTCTTTCCATTCTCAGTCTCAGCTACGTTATATATAGCAGTGCTTCTAAAATATGGATCGTTTTTCAGGTACTCATAAAATTTGCGTGGCTCAAATCCAGGGCCAAGTATGATAAGTGAGGAAATCTCCCCGGCTGTTTTAATAACTTTTGCCATTTCTGTGTAATAACTGCTCTTCGACTCCTTTATTTCATAATCCTTGCCGGATTTTCCTGAATAAATTTCGGCAATATCCTGAATTCCATAGGATTTTAATATAGCAATCAGGGCAGATTCGTCATCCATGGAAACAAAAATTATCGAATTTTTGTAATAGTTATTGATTGCTTCCTTTAATAAAGTAAATTCTTCGCCGGTAAAATTTTTAACAAGAGTGATTTCATCATCCAAACCTACCATGATAGATTGGTGGCTGCCAGAATTTTCTCCTTCTATTATCTCGCCGAGAATTTTAATTTTATCTGTATATGGTTGAAAATCAAAGCTTTCAATGCGAAGTGTGATTTTAATTCTCTTTCGTTCTGTTGCCTTTGCCCTTGTCATCTCCGCATTCTGATCAATCCTCCTGAATACATAAGCAATTATGAGATCACCTGAATTCAATATATTTTTAAGGTACCAAAGATCGTCCATACTATTTATTAAAAGTACAATTTTCGATTCATGCGGAATTTCTTCTATTATTTTCAATGTTACATAATTTATTACATGTTAAAACTTTTTATCTTTTAAGGATTAGTGATAGCTGAGCCATAATTTTTTCATAATGGCTGCCATTCCAGAAATACTGGCCACAGTTAGGGCAATATTTAACCGTTTTAAATCTCTGCCTGACAGATTCGTATCCGCTGCCAAGGCGATCGCTTGAAACGTTAACCATAACTGTATTGCATTTCGGGCATCGGTTAAAAAATTTTGAAGGATCTGGAGGAAACATTCCAATCACCTCCCTTAATTGATCAATAAAATTTACACTGTCTATGTATATAGACTTATTATACCTGCGATAAAATTCGTAATCCCGGGTTAATAGAACCATGTCATTCAGTATGCATTTTTTAAGAATATCATTATCATACCTGCAATCAGGATAAGATGTATCGTAACCCATTATCCTGAGCCATTCGCAGCTTCTTTTTAACATGTGGTCAGCCATAAATTTAGTCATGTTTCCACCGCGGCGACAGGCCATTTTCTATATTTGATAGGTCAAGTATTCTTGCTGCTATAAAATTCAGCATGTCATCCATGGTTTTTGGCCTGGTATAATATCCAGGGATGGCAGGGGCAACTATGACATTATTGCTGGATAATTTTACCATGTTTTCAAGCATAATAGTACTGAATGGCATTTCCCTTGGTACAATTATAAATCTTCTGCGCTCCTTCATTGCTACCATTGCAACGCGGGTTATAAGTGTATCAGCAATTCCAGCCGC